>VGCF01000064.1 GCA_016870135.1 Alphaproteobacteria bacterium | reverse complement strand
GATCCAGAGTCGGATGAAGACAAATCGGATGGGGAAAAATCTGCGCCCACTGTAACAGGCGATGGGGCAAAAAAGGCAGAAGAAAGCAAGGAAAAAGATGGGCCAAAGGTTGTTAAACCTGTGGTCATCGATTTTGACCATCCAGAGGCCAGAATCTTGGCGTTTCCTCTGGAATCGCGCGATTACACCAGCCTGTTCGCATTAAAGGATCAATTATTATACACCATCGAAGATCAGGATGGCAAAAGCGATCTGTATTGTTACGACCTGAAGCAGTTAAAGGAAGACAACTGGGTGCACAATATCGACAGTTTTACCGTTTCCAGCGATCAACAGTGGATGAGTTATACCACCAATAAAAAGTTAAGAACCGTTCGTGCAGGCAGTAAACCCAGCGATGATGCCGATGCCTCTTTTCATAAAGGCGGTTGGTTAGACTGGCGGCGTGTGGCGTTGACCATCAGCCCCCAAAAAGAATGGATCCACATGTTCGAAGAGGCTTGGCATTTACAAAAAGAGCTGTTTTGGATGCCATCCATGGGGAAGATCGATTGGAACGGCATTTATGACCGATATCGTCCATGCATAGACCGTGTGGCGTGTTTGTCGGAATTGTATAGCGTTATTCATGATATGCACGGGGAATTGGGTACATCGCATGCCTATGTTATGCCTGCTGAAAAACCCAATACGATGGCATCTTTGGGGTCATTGGGGGCAGAATGGGTTTATGACCAAACCCATCAGGCCTATCGCATTCATGAACTGTTGCAGACCGATTCTTGGACACCATTACCGTTACAGCGCCCTGGATTGGGTATTGTTGTTGGCGATCTGGTTTGGGCAATAGCGGGCCAACCATTGTCTAGCGATATTCGCCCCCAGCATGTTTTGATGCATCAAGCCGGAAATTGTGTTCCTGTCGTAGTCAGCCGTGGCGATGGCACGGAAAAACGAACAGTTATGGTTTTTCCAGACAGCGCAGCAAAAGAGCCCCAGTGGCGTTACCGTCAGTGGGTCGAACATAATCGCGCATGGGTTCATCAACACAGTCAGGGCAAGGTGGGGTACATTCATTTGCCCGACATGCAAACCGACGGGTACAGCGAATTTTTAAGAGGGTATACCCAAGAATTTGATCGCGATGGTCTGATTGTGGATGCCCGATACAATGGGGGTGGAAATGTGTCTTATTTTATGATTGATGTATTGCGCCGCAAACGATTAGGGGTTGATCGGTCCCGATATCACGGGTATATCCCCTATCCCAGCGATGCACCACGGGGGCCCATGGTGGCGTTGGTGAATGAATACACGGGGTCTGATGGTGATGTTTTTGCTCATGCCTTTAAAACTCTAGGCATGGGGACCATCATTGGTAAGCGCACCTGGGGCGGCGTTGTGGGCATTTGGCCACGTTTTCCTTTGATTGACGGCACGCGCACCACCCAGCCAGAATTTTCGTTTTGGTTGAAGGATGCAGGTTGGAGCGTGGAAAACCAAGGTGTGTTTCCTGACATCGAAGTGGATATTACGCCACAAGATTATGCACAAAAAACGGATCCGCAGTTGATGCGTGGCCTTGAAGAAGTTTTGGCCAGCATTGAGAACGATGCCCAACGACAGAAAGATTTGATGCCAGCGGCGGACTCTGAACCGGTGTTACAAGCACCTACGGTTCGGCCGCCAGATGCCTTTGGTGCGTAAATTCTCTCTGCCCCCCCCTTTTTGACTCTGCATCCATGGGGGGGATCGGATTGCCCCTTTAAGGGATAGGGCTATACCCCCAGTCCTTGACGGGATTGAAGACAGAAACAAACGCCCACCTGATATATTGGGCATACCCCTTGGCTATCCTTGGTTGATTTTCACCCCTATACTGTTAAAAAAGACAAGTTGATTGGTTATGCAATTTTGCGATCATGCAAAAATTTTTGTAGAAAGTGGTAAGGGTGGAAACGGATGCGTCAGTTTTCGCAGAGAAAAGAACATTCCTTTTGGCGGGCCAGATGGCGGCCATGGCGGTATGGGGGGTAGTGTATTTTTGCGCACCAGTCGTGACCTGTCCACATTAATCGATTTTCGATTTCGTCCCCATTATAAGGGAAAGGCTGGA
>VGCF01000063.1 GCA_016870135.1 Alphaproteobacteria bacterium | reverse complement strand
ATTAAATTGCGCTCTTCAGGACCGTTTTTACTATATTTATCTAAACAATTGAAAAAACTAACCATTAATCCGCGTTCTTCAGAATCCTTGTTGCTATAGTTATTTAAACAATTGATCAAACTAACCATTAGACGGTCTTCTAGATCGTCGTTGTCGCTAGAGCTCTGTAAAATTAATGCTGTATTCTCATTTTTATCATAGTTTTTTTGACCTTCTGCAACCGCCTTATTCATTTTTTCAAGCATCTCAAAAATAGTCTCAATACGGTCTGTTGAATATTTTTTAATTCTATAATTAGATCTAATGGAATCCTCAATTGTTTTGAACAAATCCTCTATGCTATTATTTGCTGAATTTAATTCATATTTTTCCAACAAACTGTCTACGTAGTCATTTGTTATGCGATATTTAAAGAAATATTCGCAGTTTTCGATATAAGCGTTAGTATTCCTGTTCTGTACTCCAACATAGTCAATGAATTTTTGTTTGAAACGATCAGTTGATCCTAAGACGCGAGTCAGAGTGCTAGTGATGTCTCTACTTACAGCATCTTGATGAGAAAAAGTCCAAACCTTCCATATGGAACTTAAAATATCCTCCTCTAGTTCTGTTTTCGATTGTTTGCAATTAGCATCGGGAACATTAATTCTATCGTTCATATGATCAAGAAGTGCGATGCTAACCTGTGGCAATAAACGCAGCATGCTATGTTTTGCAACAGATGATGCGATGTGTTGCAGGATAGGCTCTTGAATGCTATCCTTGCGCTTCCAAAGTTGAATCTGCTGGTCAGTTGAGATTTCTTTCTTCTCCTTGAAAAAACACGACCAAGGAAAATATTTCTTTTTTGTTAGGGTCTCATATTTCTTTTTTATTAGGGTCTCATTTTTATCAACCCCAAAGACAGCCGCACCCCCACAGACAGCTGATCAAAATGGCCAAAACTCTATTGTACTGCATTTTTTTCTAAATTTGATAAACGGTTAAGAAAATTTTAAACAATTGTCTAAAACGGGTCAACTCTTTTTATGGCATTTTTAAAGTTTACAATGAGTTGTGGTTGCATGCTGGTGCGGCTCTTGCGTCAAAGATAGGCCTGTGGTACATTTTAATTCAAGGGGCGATTAGCTCAGCGGCAGAGCATCTCGTTTACACCGAGAGGGTCGATGGTTCAATCCCGTCATCGCCTACCAATTTGATCGACAAAAAACACGATAAATGGAGTAAATGTAGATCAAAATAACTCTTAAAATAAACAATAATACCTGATTGGTCCCTTTTTATAACCCGTCATCTGATATACAATGCATTAAAGTTCCTTCCCATTGCGCCATGCCCCAGGAATTATTAACGTTTTTAGCATTGCTGGCCACAGTTTTGGGGTCCTTTGTTTTGTGCAAAAAAACACGCATCAGCATTGCCATCGGGTATCTGCTTTCGGGGATTGTTTTGGGACCTTTGGGGTTTCGATTCTTTGAAAAAACCGCTTTTTTGTCCATCCTAAGCCAGGTCGGCTTGTTGTTGTTTTTGTTTACGGTCGGTCTGGAAATCCCTTTTCATCGCATACGCGCCCTGAAACGGTATATTTTTGGATTTGGTCTGGTACAAGTGGTGGCCACAAGCAGCGTGTTGTTCGCCATCACTTGCTTTTTTATGCCCTGGCAAACAGCCTTTGTACTATCCATTGCCCTGTCGTTTTCATCAACAGCCGTGGTGGTGCAATTGTTGTCAGAGCGATATGAACTGACCACCCAATCGGGGCGTACGGCGCTGTCCATTTTGCTGTTTCAAGACATTGTGGCCATTGGTTTATTCATGATGATGGGGTTGTCTGCGATAGAAAACAGCGATCCTTGGGCAGGCGTGGGCAAAGGCGTTTTTGGCCTGGCCTTGTCTGCTGGCTTGGGTTTTTTATTAACACGCGTGACGGAAAAGGCGTTGGGCCTGTATCGGTACAGCGAATACATTACGACTTTTGTGGTGTTATCCCTTCTAGGATTCAGTTTTTTAACGGAATGGTTTCATTTATCCAGTGAATTGGGGGCCTTTATTGCGGGTATTGCCATGGCCAGCACCCATTGGCGCCACCAAATCAGCATTGAATTGCATCCCTTTCGCACTCTGTTCTTGGCCCTGTTTTTCATTGTGATGGGTTTGGAAATCCAAGCATGGCCCCCTGTGCACTCTTTGGGGTGGATTGTGGGAGGGCTGGTGCTCATCAGCATCATCAAAGTCGGTGTGGTGATGGCCTGCGCCTGGTGGTTTAGAATGCAGGGAGGATTATCTTTGGGGCTGTTAATGGGGGGGTGCAGTGAATTTCTGTTCATGCTGGT
>VGCF01000062.1 GCA_016870135.1 Alphaproteobacteria bacterium | reverse complement strand
AAAAAGCCAAAAAAAATTTTGGCCCACAGATTGTTCTTTATTTTGTTTCCTTTAAAAAAATTCCATACGAGTTCATTATATATAAAAAAAACTCGCACTTCAATACATATTTTGAACACAGAAGTTAAGCAGTATTAAAAAACTAAAATATAGTATTGTTTAATTTTTTTCAAAAAAATACAAAAAGAGAAAATGATAATTACTGGGTCTTTTTATGTGCCCATATACTGTCTAAGATGCGCAGTACTCATGCCGTTTATAGAGGGGCGTGTGCCCCCCCTGTGATCAACTCATGCGCCACGATGTCTGTGGACCTGTATCTTCCAGTATGATGCCCTTTTCCAACAATTGAGCACGTATAGCATCAGCCCCTGCATAATCTTTGGTGGCTCTGGCCTGTTGACGTTGCGCGATCAGGGCCTCTATGTCCTCTTTGGACAAAGGCAAATCTTTGGGTTGAAACCAAGCCACCATATCGGCACCAATCAGACCAAAAACAAGCGCACTGTTGTACAAGCGTTGGGCCAAATCTTGATCCTTTGGATTTTTATGCAACAATCGCCCCATTTGTTGCAACCGGTTCAGGGCAAAGGGCGTATTCAGATCATCGCACAATGCAGCAAAAAAACGACTGTCCAAGGATTCAACCCCTTTGGCACCAGCAACATGCTCGATGGCATAATCCACACCCGTTGCCTGACCTGAACGATCCAGTGCGCGATAAATGCTGTCGACAGAGGTACGTGATTGGGTCACAACATCATCTGTCCAATCCAGGGCATGTCGGTAATGACTGGTTAACAATGCCCAACGCAAAACTTGGGCGGGTTGAGCCTTTAGGGCATCGTGCAGTGTGATGAAATTGCCCAAGGATTTGGACATTTTTTGGCCATTAACCACTAACATGCCTGTATGCATCCACACTTGGGCACAATCCAATTCATCAGAGCACGCACACGTCTGCGCCCGTTCGTTTTCATGGTGGGGAAAGATTAAATCTCGACCTCCCCCATGAATATCCATCATGGATCCTAAATAATGGGTGCTCATGGCAGAACATTCGATGTGCCACCCGGGTCGACCTCTGCCCCAGGGACTGGCCCAACCGGGCTCATCATCGTCAGACGGTTTCCACAAGACAAAGTCCAAAGGATCGTTCTTATAATCAGCTGATTCCACTCTGGCCCCAATTTTCATTTGATCCAAAGGCATTTTGGACAATTGTCCGTAATGGGGGGACTGTGACACGTCAAACAATACATGATCGTGACTGACATAAGCCATTTTTTTGCCAATCATTTCCCCAATCATATCAATCATGGATAAGATCCAATCTGTGGCTTTGGGTTCATGGGTTGGTGACAACAATCCCAAATCCGCAATATCTTGATGAAACCAAGCAATGGTTTTTTCTGTCCATTGCCCAATGCTTACCCCATGGTTTTTTGCCGCTGCATTGATTTTATCATCTACATCCGTGATATTTCGCACATAATTCACGGATGGATACATCAAACCTAAAACGCGATACAGTATATCAAAAGCCAACATACAACGGGCATTACCCAAGTGAATGCGATCGTAAACGGTGGGGCCACATACATACATCCCCACATGACCATCAGAGATCGGCAAAAATTCTGTTTTATGCCCAGAAAGGCTGTTGTATAAAAAGAGCATCAAGAAAATAAGTCAGAGCATGTCCATATGAGGGCATGGTAACAAAAAATCATTCCGATGGGAAATCATCGTTTCCGGAACGCCTCTTTTGTGCTAGCTTAATCCCTGTGCCCCATCATCAGAGAATCATTCCGTGTCTGTGCCCTATAGCCAAGAAGTAGAGCAAGCCCTGTTGGGTATTTTATTACGAAATAATCAGGCCACAGAGCAATTACCCGACGCCTTTTCCGGTCATTTTTTCTATGAACCCCTGCACCAACGCATTTATACGGCCATTGTCACACTGGTTCAACGGGGCAATGTGGCCAATCCTCTGACGTTGGCCCAATATTTTAAAAAAGTCGAATCCACAGGCCAAGAAGCGGCCTATTTAACGGAATTGGCGGGATTATTATTACCATCACGCAATACTCGTGATTATGCCCAACATATTTTTGATATGTATTTGCGTCGACAATTAATTGAATTGGGTCAAGAGATTGTAGAGGATGTGCAAAAAATTACCCTGGATGGTCCAACCCCCATAGAACACATCGAGGCCGTAGAACACAAATTGTTTTCCTTGACCCAATGGGGGGCCGATCGTGGGCCCGTGCCCTTTGGCCATGCGCTGGACCACGCCATTTCCATGGCAGAAACAGCCTATAAGCGAGACAGTCGCATTGTAGGAGTATCCACCGGTTTTACCGATATGGATAAATTGCTGGGCGGATTACACCCATCGGATCTGATTATTATTGCAGGAAGGCCATCCATGGGAAAAACGGCATTGGCCACCAATATGGCGTTCAGTGCAGCCGCAGCCCAATTAAAATCACCAGATGGTGACGGAGCAGCGGTGGCTTTTTTTT
>VGCF01000061.1 GCA_016870135.1 Alphaproteobacteria bacterium | reverse complement strand
TCTTTCTCTTTTTCCACTACATTCACTTCTTTCACTACATTCATACCATCTATCAATTTTGTCCAACTATCGGTCCACTTCGATAACAGATCAATCATCTTTTGTATAAATATCTGTTCTTCCAATGTTTTTTGCAATGTCTCTTGGGATTGATCTTCATCTCCAAAGTCATAATTAATTGCACTTTCGTTTAATTGAAAATGCACAAGAGGTTGATTCTTAGATTCATCATCCGATGAATCTTCAGATCCATCATTCGATGATTGCAATGGATTTTGTCGGTATTCTTCATCCTGAATATCTTTTAATCCAAAGAACTGAATATCTTTAAGAGTTTGATCCTTAAATTTGTTTCCCAGGATTTTTCTATAGACCTTTCTCCTATCTTTTATAGGGTGCTCTCTCTCTCCCTTATCACCAAAAATAAGCGGTCCAAATATTTTGGGATTCTCGAGGACTGTATTGCAGAGGGCAGTGTAGATTGTTTGGTTTTTTTTGTCTAGTTTGGACTTCGGCACCTGGTATCGTTTCTGTGTTATTTTCTCCTCCTCCGTCGCCTCCACATCAGCAGCCATCACGGTTAAGATTAATGCGGCCTGCAGCATGATGATGACAGACTTTGCTCCATTCTTTTTTTGCATTGTCATAATGGATTTTCCTTGTAAAGGTTAATTTAATTTTCTATATTGTATCACACATTGAATAAAAAAAAAACGTGCAATTGTAAGAAAACTGGACATTTATTTTTTTTAGAAACAGCGCACTTTTAATGCACCCTTTTTTATACTGTACATGAATTGATAAAAAATATCTATAAAATATGTAATGGGTTCTGGACACCACAACGGGCCACCCCGATCAGGGCGCCGTGGCTTTTGATCACAAAACTTGTGGCATGGTGCCCAGCGCCTTTTGGCCGTATTCTGTTAATTTTCGTCCCCTTGGGGTGCGCTGAATGAATCCGCTTTGCAATAAATAGGGTTCAATCACATCTTCGACCGTGTCGCGGGTTTCCGACAATGCGGCCGCCAACGTATCCAGGCCTGCGGGGCCACCACCAAAAAATCGATCCAACACATCCAAATACTTCTGGTCCAGGCGGTCCAGGCCATAATCATTCACCCCCAATTGATTCAGGGCGCGATCCACCACGGCATCATTAATGGCTTCTCTGTTGCCCCCAAAATCCCGTACGCGACGCAACAGACGCAACGCAATACGTGGTGTGCCGCGAGAACGCTGGGCCAAACACCGGGCGGCGGCTGGGGTTAAGGCGCAACCCAATGATTGGGCTGCCCGCATGATCAAATCGGATAGGGCGGATGGGTTGTAAAATTCCAAGGCCAGAGCAATGCCGAAACGATCCCTTAATGGGGCGGATAATAAGCCTGAACGCGTGGTGGCGCCAATCAGCGTAAACGGGGGCAACGTCAGTTGCAACGAGCGCGCATGTGGCCCTTGGCCCAATAAAATGTCGATGCGGTAATCCTCCATGGCCGAGTACAGCAATTCTTCTACCGCCACGGGTAAACGATGAATTTCGTCAATAAACAACACGTCGTGATTTTGCAACTGGGTTAACAAGGCGGCCAGATCTCCGGGTTTGGTCAACACGGGCCCCGATGTGGTGCGCAAGGTTCCCTTCATGGCGGTGGCTGTTAAATGAGCCAATGTGGTTTTGCCTAATCCAGGGGGGCCATGCAACAAGACATGATCCAGAGATTCGCCGCGAACACAGGCTGCCTGAATGAAAATACGCAGATTGCGCACCAAATCCTCTTGGCCTACAAAATCATCAAAGGTCAAGGGCCGTAATGCACGATCCAAGGTTTCGTCTGCGCGCAATAATTCGGGAAAGGATTCTTGGCCTGATGCATGGGCGTGATGTGGATTGGACGGGTCAGGTTGGTCCAACAACATGGGGTTGCGATGATGGCGCGGCGATTGGCTCGGGGATTGTGGATCAGACAGACAAGATTCATCGTGGTCCCAGATCATGGACTGATCCCACAGGGGCGTTGGGTGGGGAATCAGGCGTTGGGCGTCTTGGTCTGCCTGCTCTTTTTGCGACAACAAGGCCTGACCATAGTCTTGGCATGACTGGGGCATTGTATCCCCGTTGAATGGGTCCCCAGCGGCGTTATCGTTCATGGCAACCCCCTGCCCTATTTTTCTTACTGTGCCAGAATGACCAAAAAGGCGCAACCGCATCAGAATAACAAATCAATGGGCAGCGGCCGCTTGATATTCCTGGGAACAAAATGCCGCGTTTCCATCAACCCCCAGAACGAGGAGCATTTTACCTGCAGGAGCATCAAAGGTGCCGGTTCATTTTCCCCCATAAAACGTGATAGGGTACAGGCACATGACATCTTGTTTTTAATCCTACCCCCATGAATCATACGGTCACACCCGATCTGGACCAACGTGAACAAGGTTTGTGCCCAGAAATACCCACCCCTTGGTTAGAGCCCTTTTTATCCATGATGGTGTGCGAAAATGGTGCCAGTACCAATACTCAAAAAGCCTATACGTGCGACATGATGCGTTGGTATCATTTTATGCACCGTGTTGTTGGTGGAGGCGTTGTTGGAGACAATCAACCCGTTGCCCCCCTTGATGCACCCCCATTGCGCAAGGATCTATCCACAGATGACCATACCCGCATCTTGCAAACCATCGGGCCAAAGCATCACCAGTGGTTCATAGAATTTTTGGAAAAAATCCCCCTATCCAAACGCAGCATTGCCCGCAATTTATCGGCCGTACGCCATTACTTCTATTTTCTGTCCAGCGAAGGCGTTGTGCCCAGCGACCCTTGGCA
>VGCF01000060.1 GCA_016870135.1 Alphaproteobacteria bacterium | reverse complement strand
TGTGTTCTGCAGTGTTTAAGCCCATCAGCCCCCCACGAAGGGGTGGATCAATCCTCGTGCTCTGGGAGGACGACATCATGATGGCACCGCCTTTTTGGACCATTTGGTGGAATTCCATTGACCGCTGGGTCTTTTTTGCGGTATTAACCTTAATGGCTTTGGGGGTATGGCTGATTATGGCCTCCAGCCCTGCGATTGCATTACAGCACAACTGGACAGCATTTCTGTTGCTGAAACGGCATTTTATGATTGTGGGTCCTGGTTTGGTTTTATTGTTGGGGTCCAGCTGTTTGCGAAAAAAAGGAATCCTGGCGTCCACGTTAATCCTGGGGTCTGTAGCGTGGATCAGCATTTGGGCGGTATGCATGTGGGGTGAAGAAATCAAGGGTGCAAAACGTTGGCTGCCGGTGGGCCCTTTTTCCTTGCAACCTTCGGAATTTCTAAAACCAGCGCTCAGTATTGCAGTGGCTTATTTGCTGTCTTTACCCACACATTTTTTGGTTTCAGGTATATTGATGGTGATGGCCGTTATTCCCTTACTGTTGCAACCCGATTTGGGCATGGTTTTGGTTATTTTTGCCGTATGGTTTGGGCAATGCTTTACAGCGGGTTTGCATTGGCTGTGGACGGTTGGCGCCTGTATCAGCGCGCTGATTGGCGGGGTTGGTGCGTATCTGTGTTTTCCTCATGCAGCGTATCGCATTCAAACGTTTTTATCTGGTTCAGATCAGGATCCTCTGGGCAGTCAGTATCAAGTCACCCAAGCATTAAAGAGCTTTTCGTCTGGCGGTCTGTTGGGCAAAGGACCAGGGGCTGGCACCATTTTAAATGCGTTACCCGATGGTCATGCTGACTTTATATTCGCGGTGGCCGGAGAAGAAATGGGGTTGTTGGTGTGCTTGGGCATTGTGGTGTTGTACGGTATTATTTTGTATCGATTTTTCTGGCATGCTGTACAAGAAATTGACCGATTTCACGCCTTGGCCGTGGTGGGGTTAACGTTGCAAATTGTGTTACAAGCCGTTTTGAACATGGCCTCTGTTTTGCGCATGATGCCCACAAAGGGAATGACGTTACCCTTTATCAGTTATGGTGGCTCATCGTTTCTAAGTTTGTGTTGGGCCATGGGGATGTTGTTGGCCTTAACCCGGCGATACCGCAGCATGATCTAGTGGGGGGGTGAGAATATCAAGATGCATAGGGTGTGGTATGTGGTTTTGACATTGTTTCGTTGGCATTTCTGTTGGAATGAGGATAAAAAAGTGAGAAAAATGATCCTATAGGTCTTTCTTTTGGAAAAAATCTGATATATAATTTGAATAGCTTGTCCCCATCGTCTAGTGGTTAGGACGTCGCCCTTTCAAGGCGGCAACACGGGTTCGAATCCCGTTGGGGATGCCCTTCAGGAGAATAGCATGAACAAACCACTGATGCCTCGAGCAACAGCGCTATGGTTATTAAACCAAACCTCTTTGACAAGCAAACAGATTTCCGAGTTTTGTGATATTCACTTATTGGCTCTGGATGTATTAAAAAACTCTAACACTCTGCAAGAATTGGACCCCATCGCCAATCACCAGCTGTTACGGGAAGAAATCGAGCGCTGTGAATGCGATCCACAGGCCAAATTGACACTGTACTGTCCCATGGTATTAAGAGGAAAAGGAGGCAAGAAATACACGCCTTTGTCCAAGCGGGCGGACATTCCTCATGCCATTTTATGGGTTGTTAAAAATCATCCTGAATTGCCAGATGCTCAGATCTGCTCTATTTTAGCCACGACACGCACCATGGTTAAAAACATTCGCGATGGGTCTTATTGGAATTTAGATCATTTGACGCCAAAAAATCCGGTGCTGATTGGGCTGTGTCGTGAACAGGATCTGTTATTGCCTGCGCAATGATCCTGTACCATTCATTGCACTTTTCCATCTGTCCCTAGGGTATCGTCAATAAAGCGTATTGATCACAGCTGATCGGCGGGCATATGCCCCCCATCTCTATTTCAGAAGTGCTAGAGTGGTCTCCATCGTATCCAGGGACGGCTCCCTTTGTCTGCTTGAGACTCTGAATAACGCCACCACAAAACTCATCTCGACGCACCACAAAAGAGCCTTTGAGCAGATGGAAAAATCCAAAAAAACCTGTATTCAATATTCAGTCAGAGGGTTGCCCATGGAAATGAAGGAGCCATTCATGCAGACTGTTAAAATTTTTAAAAAAAAATATAAAAACATTGCACACTCGGTAAGTGCGCCATATGAGATCATTAACGAACAAAATGTTACCCGTTATCGCAATAATCAACGGGGATACATCTGCATGGATATATCCCACTCTAAAATCATTTTAGATATACACTACGCGGCAAGGGATCGCATTTTTAACCTGATGCACCAAGGCAGAAAACGCATCTGGTTCTGATATGGCCATGTCCGACAAAACCTTGCGGTTTAAATCAATGCCCAAAACCTGTAAACCATGCATAAAATTGCCGTAAGTCACCCCATCTAAACGGGCACCCGCATTAATTCTTTGGATCCACAGGCTGCGCATGTCTCGTTTACGGCAACGACGATCACGATAAGCATATTGCAACGCTTTTTCTACGCGCTGTAATGCAATACGATAACACTTACTGGACCGGCCACGATAACCGGATGCCAGTTTTAAAACTTTCTTATGTCGTGCTCGGACGGTCGTCCCTCTTTTAACTCTGGCCATATTAGTTTAATCCATAAGGTATAAGAAATTTTTTAATAATCTTAGCATCACGCTCATTCATCAGGGTGCAGCCTCTTGATGCACGCTTCATGTCCTGAGAACGTTTCCGCAAGTTGTGGCGTTTAAAGGCAAAGGAGCGCTTTATTTTTCCGCTCGCCGTCATGCTAAATCTTTTTTTTGTTCCACTGTGGGACTTTAACTTTGACACGATTGTATGCTCAATCACATGTTACATAACACAAAGTATAGAAAAATTATCGCCCCAGGTCAACCAATTCCCCCACAGTTTTTAATCCACCCCAGAAAAACAGAGCTTGACGAAAAATCTGCCCTTGAATTAATATACTCTCATATGGCCGAAGTAGCTCAGCTGGTAGAGCAACTGATTCGTAATCAGTAGGTCGGGTGTTCGATTCACCTCTTCGGCACGGTATTTTTGTGATTCAAAGTTCGAAATAATAGGCCAAAAGTGCTGGCGAACCTGATCCA
>VGCF01000059.1 GCA_016870135.1 Alphaproteobacteria bacterium | reverse complement strand
AAAAATTGGCATAGACTCTGTTTTGACTCTGTTAAAAGAATTTAATGCATCACCAGAATCCTTGAATATTTTGTCCTCTTGGGCCCACGATACGTCATCGGTACCAGAACAGATCCGACGGCTCAAAGGGTTGAGTTGGTCTGTGGATTTTGACCATGCCTTGGATCACATAGACCAACTCATGCAACACTTGGTCATGCGCGGCATGAATGGGGAACACTTGCGCTTTTCCCCGCTTTTGGCGAGAGGATTGGCCTATTACTCTGGCATTACATTTGAAGCAAAATTAACCCAACATGCCGATTTGGGCAGCATTTGTGCAGGTGGGCGCTATGACCATCTTGCGCAAACACTCTTCTCTAAAAAAGCTTTTCCCGGGGTCGGTGGCTCCATTGGGCTGTCTCGACTGTTTGCTCGATTTATAGAACATGACTCTCCCTTGCCTTCATCAGGAGATGTGTTGGTTTGCGTCCAGGATAAGGCGCATTTGGATGCATCCATTCAGCTGGGTGACACGTTACGCGCCCTGGGTGTGCGGACAGAGGTCTTTTTGGGGGGAGCATCATTGAAAAGCCAATTAAATTATGCCAATCGCAAAGGATTTTCCTTGGTGGTGTTGGCCAATGCCGACGAATGGACCAATCAATGCGTCCAAATCAAATGTATGGCTTCTGGTGAACAAAATCGTGTTCCCCTGCCGGATCTGCCCGCCGCCGTTGTAAAACACTTGAAAATCAAGGATCCTAAAGCAGATACAGACCTGTAAGATCAGACTGGGGCTCTCATCCTGCCCAAAGCCCCCCCCAAGCAAGCCTTAGGAAAGCTGCCAAAGGGCTTGTGTGACACAACAATGGTTTCAGGGGGCTGTTGTTTCATTCAGAAATGCCGGAATGGCACCATCATGCCATTTAGGGGGGGGCTGCAAGCAGAGCATATACCCAGCAAAGATCGGAAAACCAGGTCGTGCCCTTGGTGTTTTTATGCGGCAGGCGAATGCTAATTCCCCCCTACTCTATCCCCATTATGCAGCAGACGAATGCCCAGAAAACATCCCCTTCAGAGCGCTCCACAATCCCGGTGCAGGCACGTCTTTTTCTGCCACCAGCGGCATCACCATGGGGGCCAATTCATCGATATGAATCACCAATTCACCTAGTTTTTGTCCCTTTACGATGGGCGCCGTTAACGGCTGGTGATAACGGGCCATCATTTTGGCGCGATGCAATGTGCCCTTTGGTAATGTGACAGCCCAATCGGATTCAGTCACCAAATTGACGCTGCCCTCTTTCCACAAGCTTAGCGTGGCCACATGACGCCCTTTGGGTACGACCAACGACTCAAACCGCTGAAAGCCCCAATTCAACAACCGCCGAGCCTCTGCGGCACGCAACGAACCGCTTTCCACTCCATTAAGGACCAATAACAGGCGCCGAGGGGGATAACCTGGTCGTACGGCTGTGGCTACAATACCATTTTTTCCAGCATCCGTCATGCCTGTTTTCATGCCATCGGCAAAACCACCTTTTAACAAATCATTGCGGTTGAATTGCCGTATGCCGTTAAACTCAAAGGATGTCAGTTTGTAAAAATCGGCATATTCTTTTGGAAAATCTTTTATGGTGCGCTCTGCAATAATGGCCAAATCCTTGCACGTGCTGTAATGGCCCGCATCGGGTAAACCAGAGGCATTGACAAAATGGGAATGATTCATCCCAATATTCAGTGCCAATGTATTCATCAATTCTGCAAACCCCTCTTCACTGCCACCCAAATGTTCGGCTATGGCTGTACATGCATCATTGCCGGATGCCACCACAATGCCTTTCAACAAATCAATGACACGGATGCTTTCTTCTGGTTTGATAAACATACGGCTGCCAGGTCTTGTGGCTGCATTTTTAGACACATAAATCATGTCCGACCAATCCAAAGATTTTTGTGCCAATGCCTGTAACATCAAGTACACGGTCACAATTTTAGTCATGGATGATGGTGCCATGGATTCATCCGCCCCTTTGTCCAACAAAACGCACTGGGTCGACAAGTCTTTTAAATAGGCATATCGCCCCTGAACCGTTGTGGTGGGCATTTTTAATCCAGCCGGCACAGCAGAGGGGGAAGGCTTTTTTTCAGGGCTTTTTCCGGGCAACGATTGTCCTGCCGAGGCAACGGCGGATGGTGTGATTTTTCCAGGCGCTGTTTTTCCAGACACAGAAGACGATGGCTTAGCCAGCACCGATGGTGCTTTACCCACAGCGCTTTTTTCAGGTTTTGACTCCATTGTTGCACCGACAGGCCATGCCAATGTCAGAAGGATTACGCTGGTGGCCATCATGCCGCTGTACCCCCATCTGGATTTTAGGTCGTGTTGATGGCGCACCCCGATGTGACCGCTATTTCTCCCCAAATTTACCATCACACCACCCCATCGTTTCGTTCATCTATAGATTGTATAGTGCCAATAAAACGGTTGTTTTTCCATTACTTCTGCCAAAAAATTCAGAAAATTTTTTGCCCCACTTCCCTTTTTTCTCTTTTTTGGTCCTCTGACAACATTATGCCCATCGGTAGAAAAACAAAATAGTTTTATCTAATAAATATTGAGTTTTTCTAACTATTATTACAAATTTGGCTCAGCAGAATCTGACCTAGATTGTTCCGCAGTAACCAACTCTATTTTAGATTTGGCCTGTTGCAGCTTCATCTCGCATTGCTTTTTTAATATGGTTCCCCGGGTAAAGGCCTCCACCGCCTGGTCCAAAGTCAATTGCCCTTCTTCAAATCGCTTAACCAAACCTTCCAACTCTTTCAACGATTCTTCAAAACTCTGTTCTGCCAATGGGTGTGGATTGATCGCCATGGTGTTCCCCCTTTTTTTCATGTTTTTACACAATACCCCGCCCTTTCCACCATTGTCAAAACAAGAATGCCACAGCATTTTTGCCCAGTCCGATCCCCTTTATTTCAGGGGTAAATTTTCTGATGGATTTTCCACAAAGTCCACCGCATCCAGTAATTCTTCCTGTGTCAGCCGTTCAGATAACACAACCCCCTTGGGATGAGTGGCACTGATCACCATATTAAATGGTATGGCGGAACGGCCATATTTTCGCAAAAATACCATCAAGGCCGGATCTCCTCGGGTAAAATCACCGCGCAAACACAGAACATTGGGCCGTTGCAAACGTTCTTGGACCCTGTGATGTGTCAATACAGACTTGTTCACCATGCATAAGGCGCATCCCATGCCTGTAATATCCACCACCACCGTTTTACCTTGCCTCAAT
>VGCF01000058.1 GCA_016870135.1 Alphaproteobacteria bacterium | reverse complement strand
GGGCAAAACGAGTCCTTGATACCATCAAACAGGCGCACAGTAAGGGGCAGCGCGTTTGGGTTGTGGGGGGCACAGGATTTTATCTCTATACCCTTGTGCACGGGTTGTCGCCTATTCCGGATTGTGATCAGGCAAAAAAAGAGGTTTTACGCAAGCAATATCACCAAGCCACGGTTGCAGAATTAAAAGATGTTTTGCGCCCTGTGGATCCTGTGTGTGCTGAAAATTTGGTGGATCACCAACGATTACTGAATGCCTGGATTGTGTATCAATTAACGGAAAAGCCTCTGTCGTGGTGGCACGGTCAGGATCGGATTGCCCCTGATTTGGATTTTTGTCGCGTATTGATTTGGCCATCCAAAGATCATATTATGCATCGGGCAGAAAAACGCCTGCATGCCATGATTAAGGGTGGTTTATACGACGAAGTTCGAGCATTTTGCGCTTATCCAGAATGGAAAAAATCACCTCTAAGCACGGCCCTGGGTTTAAAAATAATGGATGAGATGGTGCAGGGAAACATTTCTGAAAACGAATGCCATACACACTATTTAATTGAAACGGCGCAATACATCAAACGCCAGAGGACATGGTTTAGGGGGAAATATACACCACATTATGTCCACGATACGTAAAGAGGTGGGTGTACAACCCATTTGGATGAGCACAAGAACGCACCGGTAAGATGCAACGTGTGCTATTGTTTACGCTTGATCCTCTTTCACCACTCTCCCCTGCCCTATACATCAGAGTGTGGGCGATATTCTGATCGCTCGATGCTAAAACCTTGTGGATAGCGCGCACTCAGTTTATCAAAATTCATTTGAATGACGTCTGATAAAGAAATATTCAATCCGATACATGCTTGGGCTATATACCATATAATGTCTCCTAATTCTCGCTTTAAATGATACATATTTTCTTCTGATGGCTCTTTTCCCTGAAATACAATTTTTTTAACGATTTCCATGAATTCTCCCGACTCTGCACACATACCTATGGCTGCATTCATCACTCTTTGGGTTGCAAATCCCTTTTGATCTAGATCTGAAAGACGCTGGCTAAAATCGGGATAGTTTTTACTGGAATCAGAAGCAGTGGCATCCACAAATTGAGTATATTTTTCTAGACTAATCGCCATAATGACCTAGGTTTTTTATTGTTTAATTTCATGAAAAGAATCGTATCAAAATGCATTTTTAAATGCAAGTAAATGATGGATTCTGTCTAGAGCGCGGCATCTGAAACAATGATATACGCGTGCAATGATGGCCTCTATGGCCATACCTCTATGGTCATAGGTATCCACAAGAATTGCATAATATCGCAGCATAGATTAAACGCCAACAGATATGATTTCGCTATGTACCCTCTCCTCGATGTTATCGTTGACTAGGAAAAAGCAATCCGGGCAGAATCTTTCTGTATCAAATGCGTCATAAGCGCTGGTTAACCCGTGCCGTTTGGCATACTATGGGTTTGTAGGACTAAATTGGGGGCACGTTTAATCGCAACTGGGGCCTAAACAGACGGGGGTGCGCCTATGAAATTCAAGATAAAATCCGCATGGAACGCTGTTTTAACCATGGATCACTCTGTTCATTTATGGCGCATGGGTTTATTTGGTTTGGTCAGCGCCATTCCTTTGGCTTTTTTAGTCTCTGTTGTAACGTTTTGGTTAACCGATCACGGGTGTTCGCCCGGCCACATAGGGTTTATGTCCTGGATGATGGTTCCCTACAGTTTAAAGATTTTTCTGGGTCCAATTATTCAAATGACATCCTTTGGCTTTTTAGGTCGGCGAGTTGGCCATTATCGTATTTGGATTGTGTTTTCTCAATTGGGCGTTGTGTCTTGTCTTTACTTGCTCCGTTTTATTCACCCTTTACAGCAGATAGAGACAGCTCTCGCCCTGTGTTTTAGTATTGCTCTGTTTGGGGCGATGCAGGATTGCGCTCTGGAGGGCTATCGGATTCATTCGACACCAGAGGATCAACAAAGCGCTGTTTCTGGTGCAAATTCTATGGGGTATCGTATTGGCTTGTGGGGCACGACCTGCATTGCACTGATTTCCTCTTATTATGATTGGTTTTTTGCCTTTTTTTGCATTTCAGGATGGTTGGTTTTGACCAGCATAGTCTGTTTATGGCGATTGCCCCAGCCCAAGTCATGGAAAGAGCAATTTTCTGCCGCTCAATATGTCCGATTATTGATTCAGGGGTGGCGTTTTTTTCAAAACACGTATTATTTTTCCAGCGTGCTGTTGATGATCGGAGCCCAGAAACTGGGAGATGTTTTTTTACGCAGCGTGTGGTCTCATTATTTTATCAAGGTGGGGTATACCAAGCAACACATTGTCACCATCGATAAGGGGTTTGGTATTATTGCCACCATTATTGGCATCCGTTTGGGGGTGGCGTGGATAGAGCGCAAAGGGTTAGCCAGCGGATTTCGCTTTTGGGCGATTTTGCAGGGGGCAATGGCTCTGTTGTTTGTCGCGCACGCGTGTTTTGATCGTCAACATTTCGGATTGTTTTTTGCCAGTGTTTCAGCCAATCATTTGGTTGGCGGCATAGGAAACGTCACGATTTTGACCTATCTGTCCCAACTGTGTAAAGGTTCCGATCAAAAAGACACTTTGCGCTATGCCATGGTATCCTCTTTGGGGTCCTTTGGGCGAACATTGGTATCGTATTTTTCCTGTATCGTTGCTGATTTTATTCCCTTTTGGTGGATGTTTTTTGTCATTTGCGCCTTGATGTGTTTGCCGGCTTTTGGCTTGTCGTACAGTCAAAAACCTTTTAAAAAGCGTATTCTTAACCCCAAAGGTTAACCAAGTACAAAGAGGTTGACAAAAGGCCTCTTGTGCAACACATTATCTCATCATTTTGACATAGATTCAAAGTAAAACGACATGGATGAATCCTGTAACAGTGTGATCAGCGCCATCCTGCACACGCCTCTTAAGGTTTGGATTATTTTGGGGATTATGATTTTATTTGGGATTAGATCTTTGAAAAAACAATTCATTTATCCGCCGCAATTGTTATTGGTGCCCGCCATATTGATGTGCTTTAAATTTCCAGTCTTTTTTCACAGAGCTCCCTATGTGTACATCAGTATGTTGGTCTTGGGATTGTTCATCGGTTTTATCTTGGCATCACGCATGCGTATTTCATGGCAATATTTTCCGAAACGACTGATCTTGCCTGGTGGTCCCAGCACGTTATACATATTGTGTTTGTTTTTCTGCATCAAATATGCCTATGGCATTTTACATGCCGTTGATCTTGATCAGGCATCCCATTGGGCATGGATTGATACGGGGGTCAGCGGATTGTTACCCGGATACACTTGGGCAAAGGGGCTGTATTTTTGCTACTTGTACTTTTTCGATGATAAAAAGCGAGGGATATAGGGGTTTTTTGGGGGGTTGGCGGGGGTTTAGTATTTTTTTTGCATTTTTTGCTAAAAGGGTGTTGACGGGGCTGTGGGGGTTGGTGTAGATTGATGGAGTGATCTTT
>VGCF01000057.1 GCA_016870135.1 Alphaproteobacteria bacterium | reverse complement strand
GTTGACAATATTGATGTCAGTCAAACGCCGCCTTATGGATTACCCGTCAACATGGTTTTTCAATCTTATGCCTTATTTCCCCATATGAGTGTAGAGAGCAACATTGCCTTTGAATTGCAACAATCAGGAAAATGGTCTCGTCAGCAAATACGTGATCGCGTGGCGGAAATGTTGGATTTGGTGCAATTAACAGGGTTTGAAGCGCGAAAACCCCAGCAGCTGTCCGGAGGGCAATGTCAACGTGTGGCGTTGGCGCGCGCATTGGCCAACGAGCCAAAGGTGTTGTTATTAGATGAACCACTGGGCGCTCTGGACAAGGGGTTACGTGAAAAAACCCAATTTGAATTGGTCAACATTCAGGAAAAAGTCGGGGCGACGTTCATCATGGTGACCCATGATCAAGAAGAGGCCATGACCATGTCATCGCGTTTGGGGGTGATGGATCACGGTGTGATTCGACAAGTGGGCACACCAGGCGAAGTGTACGAGTACCCCAATTCTCTGTCCGTAGCCCGTTTTATAGGGTCAGTGAATATTTTTGAAGGTATCATTTCTGGCATCGATGGTGATTATGCCTTGATTCAATGTACGGATACGGACACGCCTCTGTCTGTGGGATATACAGCGTCTGTTCCTTTGGGTGTGCAGGTTTCTGTGGCTGTGCGACCTGAAAAAATGGTGATGTCTCAAACCCCTTTTTTAAAAGAGCACAACACCGCCATGGGGGTTGTTAAAGATATTGCGTATTTAGGCGATGTGTCTGTTTATTACGTGCAATTAAAATCGGGAAAACGGGTGATGGTGACCGAAACCAACGTGGTCCGTTTGGCCGAGCGCCCCGTAACGTGGGACAGTGAGGTTTTTTTGCATTGGGGATCAGAAAACAGCTTGATTTTGGTGCTATAGGGGACGAATCAGTTTGTATTCATGAAAAAGAGGGGTAGAGGTAGCATAGGATGCATTTCAGAAAAAGGGGGAGGCAGCAAATCCACATGAGCCACTGTGTGCGCCCTGTAATGACGACTGTGGTTCCATGAATCAATCTGTGACGTGTCCAGCCCTGTTGGTGTCATGGGCGTTCTTTTCCCTGACAGGTCATGGCCTGCATCCCGATGAACCCTATTGCGTTTCACTGTTTTTGGTTCATTTGTCCTGTACCTGGGGGTGGTTGCGCCAACAGTGGTGCAGAAAAAGGCCCACGGGGTCCTGTTCGCAGACAGATTCACCCATTGGACGTTAGAGCCAAATTCAATAAGATTTTTGCCAAAAAGACAGCTGTTTTTTCCCCATCGCACGCTGAAAAATACAGCTGAAACCTGTAATATTGTCAAAAACTTTGTCCGATTCCACTAATAGAATGCCGTCGGGGCTGATCCAAGAGGCACAGGCAGAAATCATGGACGACATCACGCTGTCTAATTGATCATAGGGGGGATCAAGGAAAATAACGTCATACAACCCATGACCATCGGGGGCTGGTATGGGCCACTCGCGATTCAACACATGCACACGGTCGTTGATATTCCACGATTTTGCCACAGCGAATATGTTCTTGGCCAAGGCGGGCGTTTGTTCGATAAAGGTTGCATGATCGGCCCCACGGGACAGTGCTTCGAAGCCATAACCGCCCAAACCGGCACACACATCCAGAACACGCAACTGTGACCAAGGATTCTCTTGCCCAATGCGATTCTTATGGAATCGGTGGATCAAAATATCAAAAGCACTTTGGCGCAATCGGTGGGCTGTGGGTCGTAACCCTTGTTCATGGGGTGTGGTGATGGTGCGTTGCTTGTGCATGCCACCTAAAATTCGTATACTGGGCACAGTTTTTCCTTTCCTTTATGGTTCATGAATTTTAACACAAAACCATCTGAACAGGCACCCCGCAATGCATCAGAATCCGTAGGTATAATCACCGATTTACCCGTAAAAATTGTGTTGAGGACAGGGACGAAAATGCCGTTTTATGCCCTGGATGATTGTTCGGGTGTGGATTTGTGTGCTGCATTGGATCAGTCTGTGGCTTTGTCTGTGGGGCAGCGTTATCTGGTGCCCACGGGTCTGTTGATGAGCATTCCAGCCGGGTACGAGGCTCAAATTCGTTCCCGATCTGGTCTGGCGTTAAACCACGGGATTATGGTGTTAAACAGCCCAGGAACCATTGATGCGGGATATCGTGGGGAAATCAAGGTTTTGTTGATCAATTTGGGTCAAGAGCCCTTTGTCATCGAACCTTGCGCCCGTATTGCCCAATGTGTTTTTGCACCCATTGCGCGTGTGCATTTTCAAGTGTGTCAGGATTTAGAAACCTCTGATCGGGGAGATGCCGGATTTGGATCCACAGGCATGCACTGATACATCCCCTTTTTCTGTATGACTTATTTCTCTGTTTGGGACAAGGGGATCAGAGATGATAGGGGCCCAATGGGGGATTAGGTGGGCTTCAGTTGGTCCAATGGCCAGTGGGCTCTGACAGGAAAGAATAGGTCTGGTTTTTGTCCGGCGGCATAATACTCTGCAGCTGCCCAAGCAATCATGGCGCCATTATCTGTACAATGTTCTGGTTTTGGGGCGATCAGTTGGCCCCCCAGATTGTGACATAGATCGTGTAATCGCGACCTGAAATAGGTGTTTGATGCTACACCGCCTGATATCACCCAGTGCTTTAACCCACTATCGATCATGGCATACTGCAGGCGCTGGCACAGGGTTTCTGCAATAGTACGTTGAAAACTGGCACAAAAGTCTGCTTTTGTGGATGCAGACAGTGGTCCATTGATTTGGTTTTTGGCAATCCATTGAATGCACGCCGTTTTTAATCCAGAAAAGGAAAAAGAACTTGATCGTTCTTTGTGTAATGGAATGGGCAACGTTATGGCATAGGGGTCTCCGTTTTCAGCGCACTGCTGAATAAACGGTCCACCCGGATATGGGCCACCCAGTGCGCGGGCGACTTTGTCGATGCATTCACCAGCTGCATCGTCGTATGTTTGACCCAAAATTTTATATTGATGCACCCCAGAAACTTCTGCCATCACGCAGTGCCCACCAGACAGCAATAATAATCCATAGGGAAAAAGCACATCACAGTCATATCGCGCCATTAGGGCGTGGGCCTCTAAATGATGGACAGGCCACAGGGGTTTGTTCCAACGGCACGCCATACCCTTTGCCCACAAAATGCCCACCAACAATCCACCAACCAGGCCAGGACCTGCTGTAACACCAATGCCATCGAGATCTTGGGGGCCGCATCCGGATTCAGCCCACAAGGCATCCATCACATGGGGTAAAAAAGCCATGTGTTCCCTGGCGGCAAACTGGGGCATCACCCCACCAAAGGCACGATGGTCTTGTCGATGAATCTGATGGCCTAAAATGCGACCATGACATACCAGGGCGGCGGCTGTTTCATCGCAACTGGATTCAATGCCCAGAAATAACATAAGAAGTCTTGTTTAAGGATGGTTTTTTGGCATATACTGGGTCATCATGATCAATTTTCAATCATATGTCCATATCCATTGAGGTCCAGACGCGCCCCATCAACCAAACAAAAGGCGCCATTCGCATACAACGTCAGCAGGGTTGGATACCATGCATTCTTTATGGGAATAAATCAGACCCTGTAAAACTGAGCGTTTTTGCGAAAACATTTGTAAAAGAACTGAGCAATCCTGGTATTTATACCCGTGTGTTTAACCTGGGTTCCTTTGGTGCGGCGTTGGTGAAAAATATGCAATTTCCACCGACAAAAGAC
>VGCF01000056.1 GCA_016870135.1 Alphaproteobacteria bacterium | reverse complement strand
ATCCACAGACATGGCAAGAGCCAAACAAAGTAAAAATAATTTACCTGTATTCATTTTTAAAATCCTTTTTAAGTTTATTCACTATCAATGATATAAAAATAGTTTTAAAATACAGTTAAGCGTTATATAAAGAAATACGCAAATGATTTAATTGTATGGATTGGATATACGAATCAAGGGTCATAAACAGGCTGTGATCTGCGCAGAAAAAGGCTGATGATCTGGCGTATCCAGTGCCACAACCCCACATTGATTCTTGTGGCGATGAATATCCTCGTGCAATACCATTAAACCGACATCCCCACAATGGCTGCCCATCCAGCCGATACGGGCTAGATCCTTTGCATTAACCACAGGTGCTCCAGATTCTGGAAAGACCCCGCATTGCAATGTGGCACGATAAAGATGCTTGCGGATAACCCCACGATGAAAGGTGCGTGCCATTAACTCTTGCCCCATATAACACCCCTTGGTCCAAGATATGGCATTCATGTGCTGGTACCCATATTCCAGAATAATGGACTGATCGTGAACAAGGTCGTATGCGCCCTCTGGAATACCCAAATGGATGCGATGATCATGATACACAGATTCGGGGCACGGGTTTAAACAAGGGTGGGGTAAGGCATTCCACAGAGCATACGGGATCAGAGCGCGCAATCCCAAATCGGGATGCCTGGGGTCTGTATAAAACAGGGCTGTGGGGGTGCAGTTTTGATAAAAAGGGAATTCAGCGTGCAGATTGATCCCATCCGGGCCCAAAGCTGCACAAACCCCATAACGCGTACTGTAATCGTGCAATGATACATCGTGCAGGGGGGCATAAAACTGTAACAAATCCATCAATGGGGCGTGATGGACCTGGGCGCAATCCACAATCAGACTGTTTTCCGTGGGAAAGGTAAAAAAATCAGTAAAAAATCGTCCTTTGGGCGTTAAAAGGGCGGAAAAACATGCTTCACTGGGGGATATTTTCTGAGTACACAATCCATCTAAAAATGCAATGCGTTCTGTACCAGCAATAGCGATCAGCGAACGCGATGGTAAAGAGCACCAGGAAATCATTCGTTCGATCCTTGTTTCAAGACCCGTTGTTTTTGTCGATTCCATTCTTTGGTTTTTAATGCTGCACGCTTGTCATGGTTCTTTAATCCCACCGCCAGAGCAATTTCGATTTTGATTAATCCCTTGGCATTGAGATAAATTTTCAATGGGATGGCCGTCATGCCTTTTCGTGTAATTTGTCCAATGATTTTTGATACTTGCCGTTTACGCAATAATAACTTGCGATCGCGCCTGGGCGTATGACTGAATTGGGCCGATGGGGCATACTCATTGATGTGGGCATTATGTAAAAACAATTCTCCACCCCGTTCCAGAATATAGGATTCAGCAATGCTGGATTGGTTCTTACGCAAAGATTTGACCTCACTGCCCATTAATACCATGCCGCATTCAAAACGCTCTGTGATGGAATAATGGTGCGTTGCGCTGCGATGATAACATAAAATAGTCATGGGAAACCCCCTAGATCACGGACGGATCGTGTATACCCCCAGTGTGATGAAATTCATCGGTGCTGACAAGATCGAAAATACCACGATCTGTGAGTCAAGGAGCACGCGTTGGTTCGGCACCGTGGGGAAGACAGAACAGACGTTGCGGGGGCGCAATGGTTTTGTGCAAGTGCTGGGTCAAAGCACTGTCGATTTTTGCCACGCAAATGACATCGGCCGATGTTGTCCATACCGCCCGATCCTTCCAACTGTCCCCAATATACGTATATCCAAAAGGACCAAATCGATGACGCAACAGAGCGCCTTTTTGATGTCCCACCAAATTATATTGGGCAGAGCTGGACCAAACATCGGTAAACAATCCCACACGATCGGCCACATACTGGGCGATTTTTTCTGGTGCTCCTGTGACCAAATACAGCGGCAATCCCATAGTGTGCCAATGGCGCATTTGCCGCAAAAGTCCGCCATGATAGGTCATGTATGCTTGATCCATAAGGGCCGCATGGGCCATTCTGGTTTTAATACCTGGCCAAAAGACTTTTGGAAAAAGAGAATTCAAATCCGTTCGTATCCAGGCCTTTGTCATGGCCCAAAGAGACAGGTTTAAATGCCAAATGGTGTGTTCCCTGACCAATGTGCCGTCCAAATCAATACAAATTGGAAAACCAGGGGCATAATCGGGCAATGAACAGGAATCACTGCTGGAAAACATAGCAAAACATCCCATGTGTCACGGCACTGGTTAACGGCATTGTGGACTATGTCAATGACGGTTCGATTCTTTCAAAATAGCTCTTTTTTGAATAAAAACCAATGTTTTATGTATAGAAAAATGGAAAAAAAAACCAATCAGTGCTATGATTAGAATTATTTTTTGGGGTCTTTGTCCTGTTACCATAGGGATTGGTCAATGTTTTGGATTTCTAGTCTGTTCAGCCGATGCGTACCGTTTAGATGGTCTGCGGTGTCGCGGGTGTGGTGTGTGCTGTGGGGATTACTTATGGCGTGCGTGATATCGGCTGGACCCGTCACCGTGCATTGGGGAAAACCAGAGTGGACCTCGGCGACCCATGTGCGCATACCATTGAAAATCAGAGTCTATGCCAACTGGAAAATTTATGGTCCTGTTTTAAAGGACTCCGACATTGGCCAACCCACCACCCTTGCATGGGATCAATCGACCAATATTTGGCATGTCGACGCCCATTGGCCCGACAGTGATGCCACCTACCCAAAAGCATTGATCTCAGAGGACAAGACTTTGTCTCCACAAGAAATAGACCGGCAGATACAGAACCCCATAACCGTGAATCTTGATGTCTCTTTGAAAGATCGGTCCCCTGCATGCATAAAAATGGTGGTGCGTGGGTTGGCGTGCTCCAATGTATGCCAACCGTTTGATATCGCATTGCCGGATTTGAATTTGACGCCGCCTGCCATGACGTGGTCGGATTGGTGGTTTATGTTGGGGTGTGCTTTTTTAGGTGGACTGATCCTGAACATTATGCCCTGTGTTTTGCCCGTTTTGGCCTTGAAATTAAAGGGATTAACCCAACAGGGACCCGATATGTTTCGATCCATATGCCTTGTCACAACGGGGGGCATTATGACGGGTTTTTGGGGGTTGGCGGGACTGACCATCTTGGTTAAAACGGTTTTTCAGCACCAGGTGGGGTGGGGGATGCATTTACAAAACCCCTATTTTGTTGCGTGCATGATCATCATCATGATGTTTGGTGGTTTTGGGTTATTGGGCGTGTTTCACGTCAACACACCGCAATGGGCGGGGGCGTTGCTGGCTCCTGATCAGCGGCGTTCGGCGTATACACAGGCGTTTTTATCCGGCCTGGTGGCTGTTTTATTGGCCACACCGTGCTCTGCGCCCTTTTTAGGAACGGCTCTGGGGTTTGCGCTGACAGGGCAGGGCATAGAGATCATCGTATTTTATACGGCCATTGCGCTGGGTTTTGCTTTGCCCTATGTCTTGGGCCTGATTTTCCCCATTCACAAGATATTGCCTCGGCCCGGACAATGGATGGTGACGTTTGAAAAAATTCTGGGATTTTGTTTGATGTTGTCGGCTGGATGGTTTGTGACCACATCATTGGCGGGATTGTTGGGGTTGCCATGGGACAAGGTGGCGCTTGGCCTGTGGGCAGTATGGCTGGTTTTACCTTTTGTGGCTGGATCCCGGGTCATTTCGTCCAATGCAACGGTGTACAAGGGGGTGGTGTACGTTATTCCTGCGGTTTTATCCCTTTTATTCTTGATTTTGCCCGCTTTGCCTGGCCCCATAGAGCACCCCATTTCCATGCAAGATGGGGCCATATCATGGCAGGCTTTTTCCTCGGACATTCTGGAATCG
>VGCF01000055.1 GCA_016870135.1 Alphaproteobacteria bacterium | reverse complement strand
TTGAACTTGCGGTGTAGCCGTTTCATCCATCGGGGCATGCTGATGTGAATCTCCAGATCATTGCCCCCTATGCCAGGCCATTTTGGACGGTATTGTTCTATAAAACGCGTCATGGCCCCCACAATGGGATACGCTTTTAGAATGAATGGATGCCGCAAAATTGCGATGACTTCTGATAAGGGCCACCCCGCTAAACACCCTTTCCAAATGCTCTGCAGCACGGTATTCACCAAGGATTGGTGCGGTGTGGGCAAATGAATATGATGGATTTTCAATGCACACGATACACGATGCAACAGAATGGAACAGGGGACAACCAGCCCAACATCGGTCCCATTTTTTAAGGCGTCTTGGATTAAAATGGCTATCACTCTGGCTGATTCTGATTCGTGTGCGCACACGATGTCTGAAATACGATCCTTGGTATGGGCTGAATGCGCCACCCGAACGCCATCGATCTGAACCCCCATGCGTTCGCCGAGCACAGAATCTTTTGGAAACAGCGTCCACACATTAGGCAAAGATATCAACCCTTTCAACCAATCGATGGGCAGTTTTTCAATATTCTGAACACACAGAACGATTTTATGTTGGGGATGACTGGACCAAAAGTGTAATGCTTGATGTTGAGCCAAATAGGTGGCGCGCGTTTGGCTGCACAGATTCTGGCGATGCAACCATTGGGGCCACCATTTTAACCATTCTTGAACCAGGTGGGGGGTGCCGGATAAATACCCCGATTGCAGCAACGATGGTAACAGAACACCTTGACTTTCCCACAACGCTGCTGCTTCTGGATCCGGATGATCATACAAAATCATTCGGTCAATGTGTTCCCACAAATGTAACAATGACCGGGCAAAACCAGCCAAATCCAGAGGCTTTGATCCGGAGTGTTCTGAAAAATAGCTTTGAAAAAAATCCAAACACCAGGCCATGCCTTGGGCCAACGACACGGGTTTTTGATCCAAAGCACAGGGGTTGGTATACGTCATGGGGTGCACATAGGTCACCATTTTTGGTAAAATGCTGGGCCCGTTTCTCTGTAACCACTGTTTTCTTATGGCTTTGACCGCGAACAACGACGGCACAATCACACAATCCCAATCCGCGGCCATCATATGGGAAATGGCCCCATCCACCAATGCAGTGTCATAAAAAGACAGGCGTTGAATGGTGTTATGGTGTTGTTTTGACGATGTCATCTTTGACCAGTCGAATGCGGTTAATGGCTTGATACCCCAAGTATTGATTAATGCGCTCGATCATAACGCATGTATGGGACCATGCGACAATGGCATAAGCTGGGGGGCTCTGAATATACGCCACTCCTGGACCATTTTGAGGCGACACAATTTTTAACGGCCATGTATAGGCCGCCAATTCGGACCCCACAATCATGGGCCAATCCATCATCAAGGACAATTGAGGCTTTTTTTCAAAAATGGGGCGCAACAATGACTGAACCAGATCCCCCAGTGCTTGGGTCATGGCGAACGTTCTCCTTTGTTTGGGTGATCATAACAGCGTGTGCTGGCGTTTAAAACAGGGCTGTATCCTTACGGTCTATTCTACACCCTTTTCATTGTCTTGCGCTTGACTTTGCCCAAGATTATGATACAGTTATGATGTAATTTTCTATTTGCGCTGTTTTTACCATGACGCCCCTGCCCTTTGGATCCTTCCTGTCGCTGTGCATCAAGCTGGTTGCTGCCTATATGTGTGGCAGCATTCCCTTTGGAATTCTCTGGACCCGATGGTTAAAAAAGGGTGATCCACGCACGGTGGGGTCTGGCAATATTGGTACCACCAACGTATATCGTTTAGCGGGCATCAAGGTTTCGGCCCTTGTGTACCTGTCGGATTTTTTAAAAAGCGCATTACCCTTGTATTTTGCACCCCAAGAGTACCAATTACCCATGGGTGTGGCCTGTATTGTGGGACACATTTTTCCCATTTTCCTGAACTTTAAAGGGGGGAAAGGCGTGGCTCCGGCCTGCGGTGTGATGGCCATAACCATGCCCGTTCATTTTATGGTTGCCGCCCTGATTTGGGGGGCCATTTTAAAAACCACAGGGTACATGTCGTTGGCTTCATTGTGCGGCATTTTGGGGGCTTTTATATTAACGGCCCTGTTTTTTGACCATTCAGCTGCCGTGGCCATGGCGCTGATCACAGCCTTGATTTTTTATGCCCACAGGGAAAATATTGCCCGCTTGATGCGTGGCACCGAATCGTCTTTGAAAAAGCATCTCGTTCAGTCCTAAAACCCTGCCTAATCCGATGCTGTGATGGGTGAGATGGTTTGAATATTGGCGAAAAATTAAACTAAATCTGATTTTTCATGGACTGAAAACTAAGGTATCATCGAATGTATTGCTTTATTCAGAATATCTCCATGGCCACCATACGCCTCCTTTCAGAAACCGATCGTTTACATCTGTTGCGCCTGGCACGCACAGAACATGTTGGCCCCATTTCCTTTGCCCATTTGATGGAACGTTATGGCAACGCCCAAGAGGCACTAGATCGTTTACCCACCATTGCTCGACGTTCTGGCGTCATGATTCCATCCATGGATGACATTAAAAGAGAAGTCGATGCCCACGCCAAACAGGGGTTACGTTTGCTCAGCATTTATGACGCCGAGTATCCCGCCAGTTTGCGACACTTAAAAGATGCGCCACCGTTTATTTCCGTTCTGGGGCGATTGGATTTATTATCCAAAACCTTGTTTTCCATTGTGGGCGCACGTCATGCATCCTCTGCTGGCGAACGCATTGCCATACAAATTGCCGAGGTTTTATCGGCCAAAGGCTGGGCTCTGGTTTCTGGTCTGGCCCGCGGCATTGATGCATGCGTTCACGCTTCCAGTTTGGATAACGGAACCATTGCCGTCATTGCGGGGGGCATCGGACATATTTACCCACCAGAGCACAAAAAACTGTATGCAGACATTGCCGAAAAAGGCATAATCATCAGCGAAGATCCCTTGTTTACATCCCCGCATGGGGGATTATTCCCAAAACGCAATCGCATCATTTCTGGTCTGTCTTGGGGCAGTTTGATTGTCGAGGCCAGTTTACGTTCCGGATCCCTGCTGACCGCAAAATACGCCGCCGACCAGGGGCGTGCCGTGCTGGCCATACCGGGGCATCCCCTGGACTTTCGGGCCAGAGGCACCAACAAATTATTAAAACAGGGAGCCTGTTTGGTGGAAACGGCCGATGATGTGCTGAATGAATATTCAGAAACCCATCGCTATTTGTCAAAAGACATGGCTCGCGAAGAAGCATACGAAGAATACAGTGCCATGCCACCCCTGTTGCCCGAAACATCGTCTTTAATCTGCGACATTGGAGCATTACTCAGCACCGTGCCCACGCCTGTATCCGCTTTGTCAGAAAAATTGGGTTTATCGCCGGTCATTATTCGCATTGCTCTGATCGAAATGGAACTGAACGGGGAAATTGAACGATACCCGGGCGATTGCGTCATATCTTGTGTATAGTTCACGTGTGAATGGGGTGTGTGCGCGGCACGATGGGATGTAATGGGCAAGACGGGTGGGGCTAGGCCTTTGCTATGAAAAGAATGCATCCTGAACACCCTTTGCCTAGGCACCCTCCCCAGGGGGTCATACGGATCGCAATTAAATTGCACCCAAACCCGCCATACTCTTTTCCCTATATTTTTGATATTTTTCGAAATGCACACCGAAAAGTTAATCTTTTCCCTATATTTTCAATATTTTCCGAAATGCATACCGAAAAATTGTCTCTTTTTTTAATAACTTGTTATGGATTTTTTGTCTAACCCCTGATAAGTTTTTATCAGTGATGTTTTTTTTGAGACTTTTTTTATGATTTTTTACAAATATGAACCTGCAACCAGAGACCAAAACCTAGTATCAGTCAAACATTCAATGGATTTAAAACCAAACCCCAGTAAAAAAACCAAGCAAAAAATGACACTTGTG
>VGCF01000054.1 GCA_016870135.1 Alphaproteobacteria bacterium | reverse complement strand
CCCCCCCCTTTGGAAGACAACCATGCGTTTTCTGTCCACAAATCCACAATGCTGGACAGACTGTCTTGGCATTCATTTAAAAAGCATGATATAGGCAGTCCGCGCGACGTTCCACCATTGGCCAAAATCGGTGTGGCCGGCATGAACCACAGATTGGACATATAGTCATACAGGCGCTGGCTATGGGCCTCGTCATCCCCAAACGCACTGGCAGACCGGGCGAACAAATCCTGATAGGTTTCCCCTTTTTTCAGGTACTGATTTTCCAGAGTTTTTTTACCAAAACCCGTCAACTTTTCATCGCGAGAATAATCTGTTTTTACAGATCCAGCAAGGGTTTTTTCGCCAAAAACAGAAGGATTATTCGACAAGGTCATTCCCTAAGCACCGTTCAAAATGATGTTTGAACTATAGCCCACTTACAGAGCGTTTTCCAACCCCATTTTTCACATGACTGCCCCCCAACCCCTCTATTTTTGAATCCTGCCTTATCATGAAAAGTGTGAGTTTTGACTCTTTTTTATTGCAAAACAAACCCATTTTTCGTACCGTTTTTTTGATGCAAAAAACTTTTTCTGTACCCTTAGGGGCTGTAAAAATTTTAATCTTTTTTTTTCTTTGTCCCCAAAACCACTCTCGCCCTCTTGTTTTTGTTCATCAGCTGGATCATGCTAAAAATCAGGCTTTATAAGTGTATTCCATGCGGTCTTTTGCCATCATCGGTCGCCCCAATGTGGGCAAATCCACCCTGTTTAATCGTATTTTGGGTCGTTATCGTGCCATCGTTCATGATACAGCCGGTGTCACCAGAGACTGGCAAGAATATACCTGCACCTTTCAAGGGTTGCCTTTGCGCCTATACGATACGCCAGGCATCGAGCATCAAACGGGTGCCCTGTACAATCTGGATGTTCAAGGCCTGATTTGGGTCATTGATGGTCAGGTGGGTCTGACGGCCCATGATATTGAACTGGCGAAATGGATTCGACGACAAAACTTGCCCGTTATTGTGGTGGCAACCAAATGTGAATCGGAAAAAATCCATGATTTTGCTCTGGCAGAATGTTCCCGTTTGGGATGGTCATCGCCCATTCTGATTTCGGCAAAACATGGTCTAGGATCGGGTGATTTGGCTGATGCCATGAAAACACTGGTTCCCCACCAATCCCATACGCCAGAATCTGATTTACCCGATACAATCCCCCATAAGGCCACAGAATCCCGGTCCTCTGAAAAGAGCATTTCTGTGGTGATCATGGGGCAACCCAATGTGGGAAAATCCACACTAGTCAATCGATTTTTGGGTTTTGAACGCATGAAAACAGGACCCGTTGCCGGCATTACCACCGATGCGGTCACCAGTTGTGGCGTGTGGAACGATTACACCATTCAAATTGTGGACACAGCAGGTTTGCGCCGGCGGCACCAAGGGGTGGATATGGTGGAAAAACTGTCATGCAAAGAGACCTATCGGGCATTGGTCTTTTCCCACGTGGCCTTGGTGGTTATTGATGCATCCAGAGCATTGCAAAAGCAAGATTTGACGTTGGTGGACAATGCGCATGCCGAGGGTCGCGCCGTTATCGTGGTCCTGAACAAATGGGATAGAGTAGAAAACGGAAAAGAGTACATCAAGGATCTGCCGCCCTCCATCACAAGACACCCCATTTGCAAAGTGTCGTGTTATACTGGCCAAGGGCTTTCTGCCCTTTGGGATCAGGTTTTAACCTGTTACCATCAGTGGAACGAGCGTTTACCCACGGGCCCACTGAACCGATGGTTGGCCAAACAAATCACCGCAAACCCACCCCCCGTCATCCAAGGGCACCGCATTAAAATCAAATACATGACCCAGATCAAATCGAGACCGCCAACCTTTGCCCTTTTTGGGTATCGGGTCAAAGACTTGCCCACACCTTATCAAAGGTATTTAACCAATCGCATGACCGCTGATTTTGGGTTTTCAGCGTTACGCATCACGCTGAATGACGCAAGCAACCCGTATGAGGAAAAATAGGGATTAGACTTGGGTTCACGCCCTATCCCTACAGTCCTGGGATCCTTTGTCACGCCCTCAGCTCACGGGGGGGGTAATAAACGCGCTCTCGCTCTAGAGGAAAACAGGGCCCCCTAAGATCATTACTTGTCAGATCCCAACCCTGACGAATGGGTACAAGCACACCGCTGACTCTGGGAAAGATTTATGTCCCACAACGTCTTGGAATATCACAATGATCCAGCCTTATATCGCCACAGCAGATAAGGGGGGCTCTTTTTGGGCCGCATCTAAATAATTCTGCCACATCACCCCCCACTGTTTTATGCCATCCACACTGTTTAGGACATACGTTTGCACATGCGGTATAGTTTTTTTGGCCAAACCAGACAATACTTTACCCGCCCCAATTTCCACCACATGGGTCAAACCGGATGCCGCCATGGTCAATTGGCTCTGGCGCCACAAAACAGAGTTGGTCATTTGTTGACGGGCATGATCTTTGATCACCATGGGATTCTTTTGATCTTTTCCGGAAAAATTCGTTACCACGGTGCAAACAGGTAGACAAAACGGCATAATATCCAACAACGGTGTAAATAAGTCCTGAGCCCCACGCATCATGGTGGAATGAAAAGGACCGCTGACATTTAAAATCACGCTTTTTATGGCCCCCAATTCCCTAGATCGCTGGGCAATCAAGGGCAAATGCGCTGATGCCGCACTGATTACCCCTTGTTGAGGGCTGTTATCATTGGCCAAATGGCATGGCACTTCCTGTTGATTAAAATCGGCCAACATTCCATTTAAAACGTCACAAGACAGACCGATCACTGCGATCATACCCCCTGCGGTAATAGTGGCCATGGCTTGGCCGCGCGCCTTGATCAATTCCAAGGTTTGGGTGAACGACAACACGCCAGATAAATGCAATGCCGTATATTCACCCAACGAGTGCCCAGCCATCATGGACCAGTGGTTGCTTGTGATGCCCCACTCTTGGGATAATACGTGGGCGATGGCAACGCTGGTGGCAAACAAAGCCGGTTGAGCCTTGTCTGTGGCCCGCAGCTCCTCCTCTGACCCATCAAACATCACGCGATGTAAATTGAAATGCAGGGTATCCTCTATTTCTTGAAACAACAGCCTGACACCAGAAAATTGTTCATAAAAATCCTGACACATTCCCACATGTTGGGACCCTTGACCTGGAAAAATTGCGCCTATCATTGGGTTACAATCCTGTTAATACGGTGCTGGTTTTCAGCCTATCCCAAAGCAGTCTTAAAGAAAAGGCTTTGCCATGATGGAGAATATCTGATATATTGTAATGTGTGCGGTCGTGGCGGAACGGTAGACGCGCAGCGTTGAGGTCGCTGTGGGGGCAACCCTGTGGAAGTTCGAGTCTTCTCGACCGCACCATTTTTAAAATCAAGATTCCTAAAATCACTGTAAATGCGGTGTCTCAGCCAATAAGCACCCGTGACAAAAACCGCAAGCCCTGCACAGCGAACCGATGTCCCTGCTTTTTCATTCCCGTTTAACCCCATCACGACATGTGGTATTGGGCAATTTCTTTGGCCAACAGATCCAAAGAAATAGGCTTTTTCATCCATTGAACAATAAACGGGGGTAATAAATCTGGTTTTTCATGACCGGACAAAATTAAAATGGGCATGGACGAATCATATTGGTTAACCCACCCAGCCAATTCCAGACCATTTTGACAGGGCATATCGTAATCCGTAATGATCACATCAAAGGGCCCATCACGCTTTAACACAGACGCAGCGTGATACACATCCGACAGATAAACATGGGTGGATCCAAAAAAGAGGCGCAAGACCTCTAAAAAGGCACCATCATCATCAACAAATAGATACTTTTTCATTGTTTATTGCCAAAAAGAATGTACCATTCCATCAGTTTACACCTATTTTTTACCCTTAACACCCTTTATTTTAAAATCAATTGAATAAAATATCATTATACGACCACAGGATGGCCAATCAATATTCCATTGCGTGATTCGAATTATTTTTTTATTGCAAAAACAGGAGCACGTTATTATAATCATTATGTTTACAGAGCATTTTTTATGACTTCAGAATCTGCCACAGTGCTCAATGGCGCTCTTGCCGCCACAGCGGTCCACACCATTTGCCAACAGT
>VGCF01000053.1 GCA_016870135.1 Alphaproteobacteria bacterium | reverse complement strand
GCTGTTTGCAGCTCTGGATGATCGTTGGGTATGGCGCTGGAATACACCACGCATTCCAAATCCTGGGATATGTGGTTAGAATCGTGATGCAGAAAAACCTTGACGCCTTGGGCAGCCACCTGGTCGGTACTGTCGTTTTGAAAAAGAGCGCTGCCCTGAACCCACCAGCCGCGATGCAGGCAAAGCAAGGCCAGAGCGCTCATGCCGATGCCGCTGATCCCAATAAAGTGAATGCGTTTAGGGTCCTGTGCAAAAAGAGAATAGTTCAGAGCAGGCATTGCCAGGTGGGGGCATTTTTATCTGTTGTTTACCATAGAGCAGTTCCTCTGGTTTGTCCAGCCAGCCCCGGATTTTTTCAGCAATGTGGGCGGCCGTTAACTCTGCTTCAGGACACATCCAGGCAGGATTATTACGGACATAAGACTGGGCATTAAAATACTGATGCTGATCAATGGCAAAGGGATAGGGAACCAGAAACCCGGGCCGTTGTCCGCAAGACAGTTCTGCCAACGTGGACGCCCCTGCGCGGGAAAAAACGACGTGTGACCAGGACAGCATGTCTGGCATATCTGTAAAGAATGGCGCAACATGAAAAGAATCCAGGTTTAAACAACCGTATTGATCAGTCAGCGCGATGCAGTCACTGGACAGGCTCTGGTGGCGGATTTGAATGGATTTTTGCTGGGCGACGGACAGCATGCCTAGGGCTTGGGGCACCAGTGTTGACCAAATTTTTGCCCCTTGACTGCCCCCGATGATCAATATGTGGATGGGGTGTTGGATGGATCCGTGGGGTGTCATCGCGGTAAAGGCCTGGCGTACGGGGGTGCCAATGGTAAACCAGAGGTGTTTTTTCGATTTTGAGATGTGTTTTTCATAACATTCCAGACCATGGCCAACAAAAACAGAATTCATCCAGGGGGCTAATAATCGATTGGCTCTGCCCAAAATGGCATCGGATTGATGAATGGCACAGCGTATCCCTTTTGTCCGCGCCATTAAAAGGGGTAAAACCGTGGTGACGCCACCGAACCCCACAACCGATTTCGGATGATGGGTGTGATACAGTGTTTTGATGGTTTGATATATGGAAAACGCCGTGGAAACAGATGGGGACGGCAATAGTTCGATATGACTGAACAGGGATCGATCGGTGTCAATAAATCGGGCACCTCTGGCATCTGTAACCAGAACACTCTTTTGCCCCTGTTGGTGGGCATATTCAGCCAAAGCAATGGCGGGAAAAACGTGACCACCAGAACCGCCAGCCACCAATACCATCGGTTTGTGCTCACAGAAAGACATCGGGGTTTGGGTATTGTTGATATACCTTCACCATACGATATCTTGGGCACTGGAACAAGCATGACGGAACGGGATGGGACATCATAGGCATTCCAGCCCCTGATGGACACCCACGTCACGATCAACCCAATCGATCAACCCAATACCATTTTGGCAAGGGAGCTGAGGGAATCCGGGCGCCCTTCGATCATTTCAAAGGATTTGTTTGGTGCCGCATGGTCACCAAGATCGTCTTTTTGATACAACATGGTGGGAAAACTGGGGAATTGAAACTGATTCCCATAGGCACGAGCATCCATTAAGTATTGATCTGTATGGGCATTAAACATATGGGAATGAAATGCCTTGATGTCGCACCCGATTTTTTTCGCCAATGTTAAGGCCAGTCCAGCCGAAAGGGGGCCTGTTTGGTTTAAAATAATATCCAAATAGGCCTGCAGTTTCCCCAAGATATGGGCCGCCATCAAACTGCGTACAATAATCTGACCATTGACATCATGGTGTTGGGTGATCCAATGGGGGCAAAGCGCCAAGGGGGTTTTGGCATGACTGGATAGAGCCAGCAAATCTCTGAACAGGGCCATGCTGTGGGGGCATAATGGGTCCAAAAAGACAATAATGTGTCTTTTTCCAGATGTGATGGGGGCTTTTTGCAGGTGCCCCCATAGTTCTGGACTGTTTTTAAACAGCCGTTGGGTGTTTTTTTTCAGATCACAGGATACGGTTTCTGAAAAATGTTCGATCATGTCTTGTTGAGCGGCGGAAAAAACAGAGGGGTGTGTTTTGAAAAAGCGCGCCATTATGTCTGGATTTTCCATCAGAGCATGTTCAATAATCGACGGATTTTGCATCAGACATTCCGCGATTAAACAGGGCAGGTTGGTTGGTGAAATGGCTTCTGAGTATGCTCCTGAAGCCAAGGATAGAAACAGGGGAATTCCTATAAAAAACAAGCGCATTTCAGAACCTACCCAAAATATAAAACAGTCTTACCGCATCATAATGGATCGTTTGTTTACAAAAAGTTACACCAACAACAGGTTTTCTTTTCTTTTCTTTTTTGATTGGTTTTGGGGGCCTCTGGATTGTGGGCTGCTCTCTTGTAAAAAATTCAGATTTTACCCATAATGGGGACAAATATTTAACGGATCACCATTCATGTCAAGGACCGTACAAAGAACGTTGAGCATCCTGAAACCCGATGTCACTGCACGGGATATCACAGGGGCAATCAATGCCATGATTGAGGGGGCAGGATTTAAAATTGTCGCACAACGGCGTGTAAAGTTAACACACGATCACGCTGCAAAATTTTATGATGTGCATAAAGAACGTCCTTTTTTCGGGGATTTATGCGCCATTATGAGTGCGGGCCCCGTGGTGGTTCAGGTTCTAGAGCGTGACAACGCCATACACCTGTATCGGGAATTAATGGGGGCAACGGATCCAAAAAATGCAGACGCTGGCACCATTCGCCACGCCTATGGCAAGTCCATTGATGAAAACAGTGTCCATGGATCAGATTCCTTGGACACTGCTGAAAAGGAAATCGCCTTCTTCTTTCAAGATTCGGACATTATTGCCTAATCCTGTTCAGGGATATCAATGGGGGGGGTTGTGTATTGGATTCCTAATCTGCTGAGCGCTATGCGTCTGATATGCGCCCCCTTTGTTGGGATTTTGATCCTTTTTGGTCATGAACAATGGGCGTTGTTAGGTGTTGTTTTGGCCTTTTTGACGGATTTTTTGGATGGCTGGATGGCTAGATTTTTTCATTGGGAAACACCACTAGGTCGTTTTTTAGATCCGTTGGCGGACAAAGTATTGGCCTTTTCCATTTTTACAGCCTTGACTGTGTGTCACAAGCTGCCTTGGCCCCTGTATGCCGTTGTAGTATTGCGCGATGTGTGCATTGGTTTGGGGGTTTGGTCGGTGCATTCTCGCAAGAAAACTGTATCCTTTGAACCCCTTTTAATCAGCAAATGGAACACGGCCGTTCAGGGAGTTTTGTGCGCAGCCATTTTATGGGGCAAAAATCCGATGGTGATTGCCTGTGGCATTTTCTTTTTATGGATCACCACTGTCTTTTCTTTTGCGATGTATGGGGTTCAGTTATGGAAAACATGGGAATGAACATGGGTCAAGATCCTCTGGGCATCCAAGAAACCAAGGGAACCTATTTGCGCATCAAGGTATTATTGTGGCTGGCTTTGATTGGTTTTTTTGCCTTTTTTTGGTTTTTTGGCGCAACCCTGTCCCCGTTTATATTGGGGGCCATTATGGCCTATGGGTATCGTCCTATCAAGCGCTTTTTTCAGAAATATCGGCTGTCAAACACGGTGTGTGCGTTGATTCTTTCCCTGGTGACTTTTGGGGTTTTCATTTACTTTTTTCTGAATATCATACCCATGTTGGGGGCGTGGTCGCGATCTTTTTCTTCTCAGGTTCCCTTGTATCGACAAGCCTTTTGGGATTTTTTCATGCCATTGATGCCTGATTTTTTTAAAGAATCGGGACCTCAAATTCAAGAAAGCATGGATGTGCTGTTGCGACAATCCATGCAATGGGTCGGGTCATTGATTATGGTGGTGTTGCATAATGGTTGGGCGTTGGGCCAACTGATGGTAACGTTGGCACTTTCTCCGGTTATTGCCTTTCATTTTGTTAGGGATGGGGCGCGAATACAGAATCAGTTTTACACGTTAATACCGACGTCTATGCGATCAATGGCGGTATTATGCTTTCGGGATATGGATCGGGCATTACGACAATATTTCTTGGGCCAGGTGCGCGTATGTGGGGCATTGATGGTTTATTACGGCATTTTTCTGTTTGGTGTGTTGCATTTGCCCAATGCCATTGCCCTATCCATTGTCAGCGGTATGTTGGTTTTTATTCCTTATGTGGGCTTTTTTATCAGCGTATTAACGGCATGCATGATTGGGGTGGTGGAATCGGGTCAAGCATCCTATGTCACCAGTATTGTCTCTGTGTATGTGGTGGGAAATATCCTAGAGTCGGTCATTTTAACCCCTTATTTTGTGGGGTCACGAACAGGATTACATCCCTTGTGCGTCTTATTGGCTGTACTGATCGGTGGGGCGGTCAAGGGGATTTTGGGTATTGTGTTGGCCATACCATTGGCCACCATTTTGGGGGCGCTGTGGAGATTGTTACGTAAATATTATATGCACAGCAACCTGTATCAAGAAAAAAAGAAA
>VGCF01000052.1 GCA_016870135.1 Alphaproteobacteria bacterium | reverse complement strand
GACAACGTGCATTTCATCGGGCCACTTGCAGAAATGCAGGGCAAAGAGCAGATTGTTACAGCCGCAAAGAATTTCGGCGGAATATTACAAGATATCCAAATCAGGTCACGTTTTGCAGCCGGTGATCAAATTATGCTAGCCTACGATATGGTTGTTCCAGCCCCGATTGGTCAGTTCAGGGCAGCGGTGCTGATGGAATTCACGGATCGCCTCATCTCTAAAATCGAGTTGTTTTATGACGCAAGGCCCTTTCAAGAAAAGAAAAGTGAGATCTTTGAAGGTGGTAGTTAAATGACGAAGAGTAAATTTGGACCATTCTGCACAGCAAACCTCTTTTAAAGGCGGTATATTGGTATCGTAATAGATGAGGTATTAATTATGACATACATTAACAGCAGTAACTTTATCAAGGCCGTAAAGTTTATTTATGAGAATTTAGATGAGCCCATTAGCCTTGAATTGATCGCTAAAAATATTGATTAAAAATCTGGAATCGGTGAGCAAAAACACCCGTTTTCAGGATCAGAATGCTCCTGCTGCATAATATAAGCCGCGTATACCCCCGTCATCTGTGGTGAAACGGCATTTTCTGAAAAAAGGTCATGCGATTGGGCATGGCCTTGTGGATAGCACTGATTTTGGTGTAACATATAATATGCGAAAGCATTTTTTGTGCAGCATGTTTTTAAATATGTCTTTTTTACATCGCGTTATGCACCAAAAACAGAAAAAATGTATTTTTTTAATTGTCATGGTTCTTTTCCCATTGGCGCTGATAAAGGCGATTGGTTGTGGTGTTAAAACGCCGAAAATTTGGGTTGGTTTTAACGGTACAAGCGAAAAAGATGATGATGTGGTGATGTTACAACGGGCGCTGGCATTGAAAAAGGTCCACGGCATTATTTTATTTGGTCGCAATATCGTAAACCCCCATCAAGTTCGCTCTCTTGTGCTCTTTTTAACAAAAAATAATGACAATATTCCGGTCGCTATTGATCAGGAAGGCGGAACAGTGAAGCGTTTAGCAACGAACAAGGGGTTTGTTGCCTCTGGTGCGATGCCGGCTGCGGCTGATTATCATGGCAATGTGTCAAACATCCAAACCGTTCACCAAGCAGCAGCCAAGGAAATGAGAGGCGTGGGCATTACTGTGGTGTTCGGCCCTGTTGCAGATATCAATATCAATAAACAGTGTCCCATTATCGGATCCCTTGGCAGATCATTTTCTGATCAATCACACGAAGTAATCGATTGCTGTAACACGGTCATTTCTGCTTACAAACAATGTGGATTAACGGCATGTTTAAAGCATGCCCCAGGACATGGGAGCTCTCTTGCCGATCTCACAAGGAATTAACCGATGTGACCAGTACTTGGTCAGAGCAAGAATTAGACCCCTTTATACAATGTTGCAAGAAAAATCCCGGTTGCGCCATTATGATGTCTCATGTGATGGTGCGCACGTTGGATCAAGATTTTCCAGCCAGCATGTCCAAAAAAACGGTGGATTTCTTTAGGAAAAAGCTGGTGCAGTCTGGGGTTTCGCAAAAACCTTTATTAATCAGTGATGCCTATGATATGAAGGCCATCTGTGATGTTTATACCCCAAGACAATTTTTGAATCAATGTGGTGCGGCCGACCTTGACGTGGTTCTGTTTTATTGTGCGGATGCATTTATTGCCAAGTACGTATCGTTGGCTGATTTTTTAAAAAAAGAATTGGATATCGTGGTCTGATTGGCAAAAAGGGATGAAAAAATCATACAAAGAGGATGAACGCAAGGGGCGTTGGTGAGGTTTTCTAGTCAATGATTTGTGATTGGTGGGATATTGACCAGAAAAACTTTGGGCCCCATTTGAGATCCAATCAACAGATGGGGACTTTTGATCTTTTGATCAACCATTACAGACACAAGAGGAAAAATAGGAATAATGGATAAGCGTATGCACCAAAAGTATAGGCTTATAGCACCCAAAGGGTCTGTCCTGCACGAATCAAGGGGAACAATAAGCGCAGAAGAAAGGGAGTGAGGATCAGTAGATGGGAGAGGGAGAAGGGAAGGGTGGCAAGGGAGAAAAACAGACATTCAATTATCCGCGTAACATCTGATACTCTCGTCGCTCTGTATCTAAAACTTGGAATAGGTCTGTGGTACCAGCAACCGAATTAATCACAGGAAAAGCCACAAGAAAAGGTTCAACCGCTTTGGAAAAGACGGCTCTGGCTATAAGCAGCCTCTTTTTTTCTTCCAAAGGAAGTCTTTTCAGTTCCGCCAATCGGTGGTTAACCGCAAACAAAAACAGAGATTGTGTATATCCAAAACGCAACACCTGTTGTAAAAAGGCATTGTTCGGCACAGCCACAATGCGCTGGAAAACAAAGTCCAATGGGGTTAACAGCGTATTCAAGTGGGAATCATCATTTTTACGAGGTTCGCAACGGCAACAGGTAACAATGGACAGAAAAACCGCAATCGAAAAAAGATAAAAAAAGACAGAGCGGCTCATGGGATCAAACCCCTTTTCTGAAGATTGTTCCGTAATAGGAATAGGTCCCACCTCATTTCACTATGCATCATTAAACTGGCGTTCTGCAAAAGACCAATTCATGACATTTTTTAATATTGCCTCTACATGATCTTTACGGCGATTTTTATAATCCAGGTAATAGGCATGCTCCCACACATCCACAATCAACAAGGGATGATCTGTGGAATTCAGCCAAACAGGATCAGCATTTCCAGTTTTACGGATGGTTATTTCACCATCTTGGGTACGCACCAACCAGGCCCAACCACTGCCAAATTGGGTTGTTGCAGCCGTCAGCAGATCAGTGTAAACCTTTTCAAATCCACCAAAGGTGATCACAGCATCAAAAAATAGACCTTCTGTTGGGTATTGAGATGTTGCGGCCGAGCAAAGGCTTTTCCAATAAAAATTATGGTTCCATATCTGGGCAGCATTGTTATAAATGCGACGATCTGGGTTTGCATGGTTATGAACAATCAGGTCCTGCAAGGAATGCTGCTCATGTTCTGTGCCAGCAATCAGATCTAAAAGCGCTGTTTCGTATCCTTTGTGATGCTTTTCATAATGCACATCGACGGTTTCTTTTGAAATGTATGGTTCCAGATCATCCGCTTGAAAGGGCAAGTCAATAACGTAATGATTGGGTCGAATAGACATGGGAAACACCTTCGATTTTAATTCTGTAATGATACTGCTTTTTTTGTGTACAATCAAGGGCTATCCTGTTATTTTGTCTTGATTACACGTAGAAAAATCAGCCCCCCATTGAAAACAGAAAGCAGAATAAATCCCCAGGCATCGGTGTGTCAGGCTGGGTTACACAAGGGCCGTTCCATGATCATCCATTACGGCCTGAAAGGGTTGTAAATCCAATACCATATTCCAGTGGCTGGCCAACTCTGTATTCATCACCGATTCTATGATTTCTCTATTGCGTGTATCCGTCCAATAGGCAAGACAACCCGATGCACGGGGATATTCGGTTTGATGAAACGCATCAAAACCCGTATGGGTAATAAAAGACGGACGAACGCACTGATCATCAGCAATGGTGGCAGAACCTATCCCCTGAGTCATCATGGAAAAATGCCGCCCGCCAGAAATAGGTGACGCCATCCATAATTGCTGCATGCCCGTATGCCTATTAAATAGATACTTGCGTCCATCTGGCATCAGAATGGTCATGGATTCTGCTGTTTCCTCCCAATCGATTTCTGGAAAGCGTTCTATACGCTGTTGCCAATACGCCCAAGTGGATTGAACAAGAGATTTAAAATGGTTCGTGTGCATGATGGGCCCTGGGTGTGAAGAGGGGGTACGGTTGTGGATGATTCCTGGTGATGGTGTAGTTTATGCATCAGGGTAGGGAGGCGTTATCAATTGACTGTTTTTTATGGGGCGTCTTCTTGTGTTCTGAGGTTGTTTGAACTTGTATAACTTGCCTTTTCAAAGAGACTTGACTCTCTTTTTGTTTGTCCAAGATCCAGAATGGATTCAATTTCGTTTAATTGAGAATGCACAAAATTATTATCCTTTTTACTCGTGCCTTTGAGTTTATTACAAATATCCAACAATTGAGAATATTGTGATGGGATAAAATTCAGTGTACTGGATTTTCCGTGATAGGCCTTGTGCAGCTCTATAAACGATGAAATGGACTTTTTATAATCCGCTTGAGAACGCTTAGAATCAAACAAATGGTTTGTCAGAAACTTAAAAAGCTGTTCCCTGCATGATTCCACCATCCCCTGAGCTTCTGGGACCAAGCCTGTTTGGGTAGAGTCCTCATTTTTGTTTAACAGATCTTGTAACGCAAGAATCAGTGGCTGGGCAATGGTTTTAATTTCTGGCCTAATGATGGGGGAAACCGTAATCTGTGACTCATGTGTTACTGGGCCATCATAATAGGTGTGCACTTTGAACCAGGAGGGAACCAGACCGAACATTTGTCTAGATAAATCGCTCTTACAGGCCTCATAAGACGGTATTTTTTGCCTTGGGTCTAGTGTAAGGCCATTTTTTTCTGCAAATCCCTTGATATTTTCGGCATTGACTGATTCTCTATCCATAGAAAGATACTGTTGATTTGTTTTGCCAGAAAAACTCTTTTTTTGAAATTTGGATTTGGCTTTTTTGCCAGAAACATTCTTTTTTGTTTTGCCAGAAACATTTTTTTTTATTTTTTTGTTCTTTTTATTCATTTCTTTTTTTTGACTGGAAGATTTTTTTTTCTTTTTATTGTTGTCTTCAACAGGCTTCTTTTTTTTTTTAAACCAACCAAATATGGCCTCTGTTTTTATAATCGGAGCAGAAAAGCAAAGAAAAGCCAAAAAACATTGGAAAACTTTTAAAACGCCGATGGTTTTCAAAGATTTTTTGATCATAAACTGCGCTAATAACACAAATTATACATATTAATTTAATGATACCAGGAACGTGATGGCCGGAGCAAGGGGCGACCATGGTTCCGT
>VGCF01000051.1 GCA_016870135.1 Alphaproteobacteria bacterium | reverse complement strand
TCCGTCATCAGTTTGGCCATACGGCGCGCGCGTTCTGGATTGGGGGATCAAAAACGACCCATGGGATGTTTTTTATTTCTAGGGCCAACGGGGGTTGGAAAAACAGAATTGTGTAAGGCATTGGCGGAGTTTTTATTTGATGATGATACGGCTCTGTTGCGCATTGACATGTCGGAATATATGGAAAAACATGCGGTGGCCAGACTGATTGGGGCGCCTCCTGGGTATGTGGGTTACGAAGAAGGTGGTGTATTAACAGAGGTTGTGCGCCGTCGTCCCTATCAGGTTATTTTATTGGACGAGGTGGAAAAGGCTCATCCTGATGTATTCAACTTGTTCTTGCAAATTTTTGACGAGGGGCGTTTGACGGACAGTCAAGGGCATGTGGTGAATTTCAGAAACACAATTGTTATTTTAACCTCTAATTTGGGAAGCCAGTGGCTAAGTGCCGATGTGGCGCGTCATACCCAAGCTTGGGAAAAAGCAGAAAAAGAGGTGATGCAGACGGTTCGGGGCACTTTTCGTCCTGAATTTTTGAATCGCCTGGACGATATCTTGATTTTTTCTCCGTTACAACGCGAATCCATGGACCGCATTGTGCACATTCAATTAATGGCATTGCGAAAAGCCATGCAAGATCGTCATATGCAGTTCAGCATCACGGATCAGGCTATTTCTTGGCTGGGGGACAAAGGGTATGATCCGGCTTATGGTGCGCGTCCGTTAAAGCGTGTCATTCAAAAGGATGTGGTTGACCCGTTGTCGACTCTGGTTTTGCAAGGAAAACTGTTGCAGGGATCCTCGATTCATGTGCATGTGATCAAGGATAAGCTGGTCATCGACCATCACGAGGGAGAGTAAAAAGGGCGTGGATCATTGGGTTGGCATCTAGCCAGAGGACCGTGAGTACGGCGGATGAATTTGATCGGGGCATCTTTTTTGGTTAAACGGATTGACTTTGCAAGCCAAATTGGTTTAGAAATAAGAGTGCAAGGAGAGGTGGCCGAGCGGTTGAAGGCGCCCGATTGGAAATCGTGTATACAGCTTAACCTGTATCGAGGGTTCGAATCCCTCTCTCTCCGCCAAATTACCTGCGATGTTATTTGAACAGGGATGAAGAACCCGAGATACCCATGAAACAACCTTAGGGTTCGATCATCATGCTGGCGGCATGATGGCGATGCGAAGCAACCCGAAGGGCGAGGATTGGTTAACAGCCAATCAGAGTCAATCCCTCTCTCTCCGCCAGATTTTTTATAGAGAACTTTTCTCACGTCTTTTTGATCTAGCGTCGGTAGGTCTCAAAATCCCAGTATTCGTGGGCTTTCCAGAGTTTTTATGCGGTCCTAGACCCGTACCTCGCTTTCTCCAATTTTGCCATTTTACCCCCAAATTCTCCCTTTTTGCCCTCTCTATCTCCGATACATGCGAACACTCGGGGTGAAGGTACGCATGTCCTCAAACCCTTGATTTACCTAGGTTTTAGAGGATTGATGTTTTTTGCCCCTTCATTTTTTAGAGAACAAAAATCGGAGTAGCAAGCGGTATTCGAAACGGAGAAACCAAGGTAAATCAAGAGATGGAAAGCAGTTTCCACTATCCTTCTAAAAAGAAATATGGTATGTTTACATATGTTATGCGTTATAGAAAATTAAAGGGAAAAAGTGTGTTGAAAATAAAACTTATACTTACAATGTTAGTGTGCATCTATGCATCAATGGCACATGCTCTTGTTCTTGAAGATTTGGTTAAAGGTGGCAAATTAGAGTCCACTTTATCACAGAAAAAGATTGGTTATTATATTGGGTCTTTTGATCCCCTGCACCTTGGCCATGAAGATGTTGTCAATCAAATTCTGGAGCAAAACTTGTGCGATTATGTACTTGTTTATCCTGCTTGGGGTGGTGATGAATATAAAAACAGAACAGATGTAAAAATTCGACTGGAGATGCTATTTGCTGCTTTCCAAAAACACCCAAAAGTTATTGTGACAAAACTTACACCCGCTGCATTACAAGGCGTTTTAATGAAAAGGGACGAGTCTTTAGTGGCAGGAAAACCTTCTGTAAAAACAACGCTCATTGGAACAGAATACATAGGGATTATAGGTTCTGATACAGCTCTAGAAACATCCAAAGACCTAAAAAAATTGTATGTTTTTATGCGAGGCGTTCAAATACCTGAAAAATACAAAGAACATACGATTGGAGGGATTATCGCAATCCCAGTACAAAGTTTTATTGTGAGTATTCGTGCCGGGGATTCAATTGATTCTTTAAAAGGTGTATTTTCAGATCGTCCAGTTATTAAGACAATTTCTACAGATTACATTGATCTTTCCTCCACGAAGATACGAAAAATTATCAAGAATGGTAGCGCTCTGGATAAAGGTTTTGTAAGCCAAGGTGTAAAAGAAATTATTGAAAAATATAATTTATATCAAGAGTAAGATTAGTGCCATATTCAAATTCTGGAGCCAAAAAAATAATTGAAGAAGGAAAAAAATGAAACTTTATTTAAATATAGTTGAAGTCGCCATAGAACATAATGACAAGTTTTTAATTATCAAAAGGCCTGAAGGCAAGCATGCCGGAGGTTTGCTCGCTTTCCCCGGTGGAAAAGTTGAAGAAATAGATGAACAAAACGAGTGGGATATTTTAAGGTTTGCCGCAAAGAGAGAGATCCTGGAAGAAGTTGGCCTAGACCTAAAAGATGATCTGAAATATATCACAAACAACTATTTTGTTGGCAGTAGTAATGTTGCAGCGCATGTGATAGATACCATATTCCATTGTAAAATTGAAAAGACAGATTTGACGGTTAACGCGTCCACTCGTGAAGTTCCAGAGTATTATTGGCTAACAGAGGAAGAAATAAATAAGGCGCACAATGCACCAGAGTGGCTGAAAAAATCTGTACAATATATTAGGCAGACTCCATGAGTACTATACAAAAAGGAAAATACCGTCATTACAAAGGTCATTTATATGAGGTAACAGGTACGGCTCGTCATGCTGAAACCCTTGAAGATATGGTGATTTATAAAGCGCTTTACGGTGATTTTGGGATATGGGTACGGCCTCTAAAAATGTTCCTGGAAGATATTGAGCTTAATGGCAAAATCCAAAAAAGGTTTGAGTTTGTAGGAGATGGGTCATCAAGCGAAATTCAAACTGATACCTTAAAATCCGACTACAAACTTTTCGAAGCAAATTCAGATGAAGTAGAAATCTTGGAAGATAAGCTTGATAAATTCAATCTAGAACAATTGTCTTTTGTAGGCGATATGGAGATTAAAAAGAATTACCTAATCAAGAACAAAACTGGAGATATTGTTGCAGGAATCAGGGGCTGTTTTTATCTAGAGGAATGTCTTTTTATAAGCATGCTTTTTATAGATGAAGACAAGAGAAAACAAGGTTTGGGAAGTATTTTGCTGCAAACTATTGAGGAACAAGCAAGATCGCTGCAGATTAAGCTCATTCACCTTGATACATTTGATTTTCAGGCGAAAGATTTCTATCTAAAGCATGGCTATGAGGTCTTTGGTGTTTTAGACGATTGCCCTAAAGGCCATAAGCGCTATTATATGAAGAAGGTTTTGGGATGATAAGGCACGCCACAATTGATGATACCCCTAGACTTTTGCCTCTTTTATCAGAGCTAGGCTACCCGGCTACTTTGGAAGATTTGAATAGAAGATTTCTAAAATTCGTAAAGAATCCTGGTTTTGGCGTTGCCGTGTATGAAACGAATGAAGACATTACAGGCTTTGTTGCTTGGACAAAAACCGATCATTTGATCTCGGATGCAACACGCTTTTCGATTGTTGGACTCGTTGTATCGACAAGCCATAGAAGTACTGGTATCGGTAAAAAACTCATGAAATTTGTTGAGGACATTGCACAACAAGACTCACCGGCTATTATTGACTTAACCTCTGGCCTGAGACGAGCACAGGACGGTACCCATGAATTTTATAAGTGCATTGGCTATCAAAATGAAGGTCCTATGGCGAAACTTTATTTACGGAAAGAATTATGATCACAGGAAAATGCTTTTGTGGCGAGATCCACTATACAATTGAAGCCAATATCTTAAAATCTGGTATTTGCCATTGCCATGATTGCCAGCGTCTAACAGGTGGTACTGCATGGCCTTTTATTGTGGTGCCTTATGAATCATTGACGGTACACGGCGAGACAAAAGAATTTACACGCCCAGGTGCAAGTGGCAAGCCGGTTCATGTAAGTTTTTGTGGAACATGTGGTTCTACACTCTTTGGTAGACCAGAGATTTGGCCTCATATTAGAATTGTTGGAGCAAGCAGCCTGGATGATAAAACTCTTTTCTCACCTGATATGTATGTATGGACTGAAGATGCACCAGAGTGGACCTTATTTGATCCAAACGTCCCAAAATTTAATCGTGGATCAATTTAGAAAGTAAATATCTCTGGCTACTGTAAATTATTAAAACACTCAAGCAGCAATTTTTCGAGCAGAACCTTATGTTCCCTACTTACGGTAGATAGCATGCGTGATTCAACAGCACGTATCATGTCATGGGCTTGGGCTACAACTTTATGACCTTGATCCGTTAATTCTGTGCACAAAATCCTACCATGGGAAGCATCGCTTTTACGCTGAATTAAACCCCGTTTTTCTAAATTAGAGACAATCCCGTGCATGGTTTGGGCTGTGATAAAGGCTGACCTTGCAAGTGCCGCATTAGATGCCCCTGGCTTTAATTCTAATTGAGCCAGCACTGCATATTGCGGCGTTGTCAGATCGAGGGTTCTTAAAGCTTCGTCCATATGAAGGCGTAGAGCATGCTGGGTCTTTTTCAGTTTGTACCCAAGCAAACTTCTAACACCTACCTCTTTACCTCTTGACATATCAGTGTCCTTATAATACATTATCAGTATGCTTATACTATAATAGGAGTTTAATATGAACACAACTGATAATTTCAACCTTGCTGAAAGCTATTATAATGCCATGCTTGCCAAAGACTTTGATAAAATGGCGGGTTACCTGCATGATAATGTGCAGTTCATCGGACCACTCGCAGAAATGCAGGGCAAAGAGCAGATTGTT
>VGCF01000050.1 GCA_016870135.1 Alphaproteobacteria bacterium | reverse complement strand
TTACTTTTCGCCTATGCAACTATCGTGGGTTGATGCGTTATTTGAAGCGGTTTCGGCATTGACGACCACAGGGTTCAGTTTGTTTTCACAACAGAATTATGCAGAAACCAGTTTAAAGTTTTGGGTGGTGTTTTTGCAGTGGTTGGGTGGATTTGGCATTGTGATGACGGCCGTTATTTTGTTGCCAGTATTACGTATGGGCAGTGGTCAATTGATGAGCGCTGAATCATCGGATCAATCAGAAAAAATCGCCCCCCGATCCGCCACGATGGCCACCTATGTATTTCTAGTGTATGGTTTCTTGACCCTGTGCGTGGGGTTATGTTTAAAGTATTGCGGGGGCTTGCCCTGTTGGGACAGCGCAACGTACGCCATGGCCAGTGTGTCAACGGGCGGCATTGCCATGTCCCAATATCATGTTTTGGATTTATCGTTTGGTGCAAAAACCATTTTATCCATAGGCATGCTGATGGGCAGCATCACATTAATTTTATTCGTTTCCTTGTTTCGTGGACAATGGCGTGTTTTGGTCAAAGACGATCAGGTGGTGGGCATGTTAAAAGTCATGCTGGTGACCTTTATCGGTGTGGCATTTTGGCATAAAAACAGACCTCTGATTGATTCGGTTTTTATGAGCATATCCGCTGTATCGGGTACCGGTTTTCCTGCAGAATCTGTTTTTCATTTTGGTGGATTGTTTTGGGTTGTCACATTGATTGGGGGGTGCAGCGGTTCTGCATCCGGGGGAATCAAGATTTTTCGATTACAAATCATGTACCGTATGGCCATGAATCATATTTATCGGATGTTGAATCCATCTGGATTTTATCCCACAGTTTATAATGGACAGCGTCTGGATAATACCCAGGTTGATGCCGTCATGGCGGTGGTGTTCTTTTACTTGTTGGGGTGGATTGTGGTGACAGTTGCTTTGGCATTGTGCGGTCATTCACTGAACGATGCGTTTACGCTGGCATCGAGCACCTTGACCAATTCGGGCTTGCCCTTGGGGCAATGGGCGAATTGTTTAAAGACGCTTTCATCGGCCAGCAAATGGGTATCTATGCTTAGCATGCTCAGTGGTCGATTCGAATGTGTCACATTGGTTGGGGCATTTCTGGCCCTGTTTCGGTTTAAATCACGTTCATAAAATACTGGATTTGGTTTTTAATGTTGTTATTTGGGTTTATTTTCTGTAAAATGTGATGAAAGTCCAAAAAACCCATTGGAATCTGATGCATCATAAAAAAAACATAGGGTTTTCAGTATTTGTGTGCGCGCTTGTTTTGGGCGTTCCCTGTTCTTTTCCGGCGAATATAGGAAAAATAGAGCCTATATTTTCAGGGGAGCAAGAGGATTTTGATACGGACCGATTATTAGAATCTGGTAAGACCGATCTGAAAGGTTTTTTAAAAAGCAACAACAGCATTGAAATCGAGAAAGTGCCTTCGGAACAAGACACAAGAGAATTCTTTTCTTCTCTGGGCCTTGACAGAAGCGGGTTAAACAATAAGGGGGAATCAGAGTCCAGCGATGCGTCAGAGGAAGATCCCTTCGGCACGGATGATGATATACCAGACGACCTTTTTCCAGGAGAAATTTTTCCAGAGGTGGCGTCAAAAGAAGCTGCTTCCCCCGCAGAACCTGTGCGTTATCCGGAATTTAAAGGTAAAATTGAAAAAGATCGGACTAATCCAGTAGAGTTAAAAAAAGCCACTATGGGTTGTCCCGATGTTTTGCTCAGCAGTCAGTTGGCCTCTGATCCAGAAGTTGTTTTGGCTTTTACATATGTGTATTCATTGTGCCTGATGGAGTTGTCGTTGCAAAAATATTTGCAAACGGAACCCTATTTGCAAAAAGAGGCCAAAGGATTGTTGGGCCCATCCAAAGAAGCGTTGCGAGAATTACAAAGAATTTTGCCATCCTATTTGGTAGGATTAGATGCCATGGTCAAGGGATTTGCCGATGGACACTTGCGTGACGTCATTGATGCGGGACGCCAAGCTTCTCAACAGAATGAAAGTGGCATAGGCCTGTAAGTTTTGTAGCATTTAGGCTTGCATTGCGCGCTAAAAAACGTAATAATGTATAGGTATTATTCTAACATAGATCATCATGTTACCAGTCGTTGTACGCGACAACAACGTGGATAAAGCGCTGAAAACGCTGAAAAGAGCTGCACAAAAAAGCGGTCTAAACAAAGAGCTGCGCAAGCGCAGAGCGTTTATTCGACCTTGCGAAAAGCGTCAGCAAAAAATAGCTGAATCTCGTCGTCGGATGTTGAAAAACATGCGTCGCAGAATGCTAAAAGAAGGCTATTAATAGTAAGTGTTTTCCCCATAGGGACACGTCATGCGCGCTCTGTTTTGTAAAGGGAAAAGTCTCCTATATCGTCCAAGAGCCCCATGAATTCTTTTGATTTTTGTTATTGCAGTTTGGGCTATGGTGTATTGATGCAAACAATGCACCACTCTATTTTTTCAGGTGGTCAATCTGGAATCTATTCTGAAAAAATCAACGCCTGCGCCATTCTGATTCGTGGTCCACAAGGCGTTGGTAAACGCTCTCTTTCACGGATTTTGGCCCACCAATTATTGACGGGGCATTCGTGGTTATCCGGATCTGTACGCCCAGATTCCAGTGCACAATGGTCTGATTCCTTGATGAATAGGCAGTCCGTTGATTGGGATGCGGCTGATGGTTCGGCCCATGATTCCCTTGATTGGGATGCCTGTGAATTACGGGGTTTAGAAAACGGGGTGCAAAACCCATCAGCGCTGTCCAAGCATTGGAAACATACGGCATTGGCATGGGAAAAAGATCATAAAAAGTTGGATACTCACCCAGAATACCTGGTTCTTGCACCCGGTTCTGGTATTGATGACATTCGGAAACTGAGACAACAGCTGTCGTATACACGTTTTGGCGATTCGGTAAGGGTTGTCGTGTTGCCAGAGGTTCAATGTTTGGGGTTATCCAGTATGAATGCCCTATTGAAATGGGTTGAAAATCCTGGACCCAAAACGGTGTTTATTCTGACGGCATCAGGCGCATTGCCTGAAACGGTACGATCGCGATGCATAGAATATGCGATGCCCGCGCTGGATTGGGACAATTTTTCCAGGGTACGTTCGTGCATACAAGCCTTTCAATCTGGTGAGGCAGCATCAATTGATGACGCCAATTTTGATCAGGAACGTGGGGACCAAAAAGTACAAAAATATCTGTTTAAGATTTCCCAAGGGGCCTTGGTGCGCGCACAATATTGCCAAGATCATTTGCCTTGGGTGATGCAGACGTGGTCGGTGCTGTATCGATGTGCCACAGAATGTCCCGTTGTGGATCCAGAATGGCTGAGCACAGCTGTGGGATTAGGAAATTTGGTTTGGGATGTCTTTTATATCTGGGCAAGGGACGTGGCCAGTTTGGCCTATAATCAAGGGTTTTTACACCATTGGGATTATTTTTGGCATGATACTTGGGATATGGTGACACAACACCACGTATATAATACAGAACAATCCCATGTGATACATACTGTGGCCGCTCGAATCCATGGTTTTTTTACCTATTATGGTGCTCGCCCCATGCAGGAACCGTTGTGATTAACGCTTTGAAATGGACTGGGATAAAAATGGCAAAAATTCTATCCTTTTTGTACGGCTGTAACACCATTTTTGTAATATTTTTTTTATGTTTTATATCCCTTATAACATCTTTTTATGCAAAAAATCATGGTATTGATGGTGTTGAGAGATGTAAAACCCTATGGGATTATTACGGCTTTTGTTCAAAAAAACAGAAAAAAGCCTTGGCTTTTTTACTAAAACAAACAGGAATCGATGAGAAAAACTCTGTGATCAGTGGGAGTCTTACCCAATCCGATTTGTGGAAAATCATGACCTTGGTGCAAAAGACCCAATGTCAATGGGTGCGCAGAACTCATGGAAAAGAGCGCTGGGATGTGGTCAAAAAATATGATAACACAGAGTATATACAGAGTATGTTGCCGCGTTTAAAAGTATTGGGTATGGTAGATCATTATTTATCCGATACCAGAACCAGTGATGCCATTTGTGTTCTGGGGGCCACGGGACCTTCGATGAATAAAAGGTTGAAATTTTTAGAATACTGTATCAAAAAAGGTCTGTTTCGCCGTCAAAATATACTGTTACTGTCAGGAGAGCGCCCATTACAATCCGGTGTTGATGGTCTAGAATATGATGACTTGATCAAGAAAAAGGGGGGCAGTGTTGCTCTAGAGCGGGATTTATTACAGTATTTATATGATTCCAGTTCATTGCCTCGGCGTAAATGGCCTGTAACCATGATTCATGGGAAAAAAGGATCGTTGCCCAGAGCCACAACGGAAAGCACCGTTAAAACCCTTTTAAATTGGCTGAAAAATCATTCAACCATGAAAACCATTACGTTTGTTTCGTCTCAACCCCATGTGTTGTATCAAAAAGCCATCGTTCAATCCGTTCTTCAATCCTGTAACCGCCCGATTAATGTCCGATTTGTGGGTGCTGGGGCAAAGGGCATAGACGTGGATGATGCCTTGGCTGCTTTGGGGTCCTATATTTGGGCCATTACGCCATCCATTTTATCCCGTATGTCGTTGCCTAAATTATCGCTCATAGAGCAACAAGAATTACAGGATTTTTTTAAAGAATCTTATGGCAAACAGGAATCTTTGTACCGTATTTTACCAAAAAACTAAAAAACGATTTCTTTTCAAAACAAAAAAATAGGTTCTTAATCAGTATTTAAAGCAACAGACCAGATCGAGAAGATCAGTGGACGGACGTGGGGGGCGGCAAGATGCAAGAGATTAAGCAGAGGCAATTCTGAAAATTGTCATATTAATCACCACCAACCAATCGATCCAATTTTTGGATACGGGCCAGGAAATCTGTTTTCCCCATAACAGAACACGATCCTGGTCATCCCCCGCGCCCATCAGTCTGTTCTGAGTGCGCCTATACTAGACCATCGGGCAGAGTAGCCCTAAAATCTGCTGTAACAACGTGCCCCGTTTATCCGATCAGACCATCAGTGTGCGGATAAAATGCGAGCAGGAAAATCTTTAACCGACAGACGGGTTTCCAAAACATCCCATATGGCGTTGATGATGGGTCTGTGGGGGGCATTGCCATCCTGCGCGTGCCTCATCAAGGTGCGTAACGTATCCAAACCTTCGACCAAACGGGTAGGTTCTTTCGGGAAATCTTGACCATAG
>VGCF01000049.1 GCA_016870135.1 Alphaproteobacteria bacterium | reverse complement strand
AACTTAATTAAAATTTTTACGCCAATATCGTGGATTATATGCCTCTAAGATCATTAGGAATCAAATTGGCTTTTTCCCTTATATTCTGTCCCCAAAGACCTATTGATCGCCACCATCAATAAATGTATGGTGGCATTTTTATACCAGATTTTATGGATTAGTGTTTGTTTGCTACATTTTTTTGATCAACTTAACCCTTTTCCCCATCAGAAACCTTGGTATCCCCCGTGGTATCCTCCCTCCTTGGTATCCTCTTTGCCTTTGATGGTTTTGATGATTTAGATAAGTGCTTTGCTGGGAGGGTGTCGTAGATTGAACTGTACCATTTACGTCGATATCTATACAGATATCAAAAGACCCGTTATTTAGAATTTGGTCTAGTTCGCAAGCATCATTGTCACCAATAAATTTTAACACATTTATATGAAGAGCATTTCGGGTTGGACTACGTTTCTTCGGTATAACGATCTGAAGCCCGTTGTTGTTACGGTCATAGTATACACGAAAATACCCACGCAAACGATCTGTAAAGTGTCGACCTGCAAGGTCCTGAGGCAGCGTAATATGCAGTGTTTCGGGTTTACGATAACCCAAGCCAGTGACCCTGGGGCTGAGCATGTGCTGCTTTACGCGCCCACCGAACAGGTTCACTGTATTACCGTTGCTTATGTGATTATATATCTTATCGATCTTATTCTGCTTCTTATCATACCTCATCCTCCGCCATATGTTATCTAAAAATCCCGCCACTCTATTAGCAATCCGCTGATGTGTATCTTTTGTCAGCTTAATATCCGTATGGGTCTTTGTATTGTGTGCATTGGGATTGAGATCTTTTGCATTGGGATTGAAAGCTAATGCATTGACATTAGTATGTGCACCATCTGTCCCCTGGTTTTGTTGATCGCCACCCTTTTCGCCACCATTGGGATTGAAATTTGCTGCATTGGGAATGACAGGTTCTGTGTTGGGAATGACATGTTCTGTGTTGTTATTGGGCGCATGGAGATTGAATGCTGCATTGGGATTGGCTTCTGCATCGAGATTGAGATCTAATGTCTTGACATTAGTATGTGCATCATCTGTCCCCTGGTTTTGTTGATCGCCACCCTTTTTGCCACCATTGAGAATGACATGTTCTGTGTTGGGAATGACATGTTCTGTGTTGTTATTGGGCGCATTGTTGCGTTCCACACAATGTACTGTATTAAGCGTACCAAATAAAATGACGCTTAAAAAAATTGCTGTTAATTTTTTCATTTTTTCTATTGTTTTTTTGCTATAAAAAAATTTATATAGTAATAAATTTAAAAACAAACAAACTCTTATAGGTATTGAATTTTTTATAGAGATAAGCGTTTGCTTTTATTAAAAAAAAACTCAACTTATTCAAAATAAAATACTGTGCGCGTTATTTTTCACAATAGGTTCAAAATGTCACAAAAGTGTCATAAAAAAATAGTAAGAAATTTCTAAAAAGATGCTGCAAAAAAATCAGAAATCAGATCTTTATAATGGGTTCTGTCATCTAAAACCATCAGAACGAATATTCACCCTGGGTAAGGATAGGATTGAATGCGTTCTGAATCAAAAGACAGCCAGAGCATAAAAAAGATGATATAAAAAGTTGATGGGGAAAGAAATAATAAAAATTCTCAACACAAATACAGGTATAGGCATAGCATGCCTCTCGATCGCATCTTAGATTGACTCGCTGAAAAGACGCCATAGAAAATAATTCAAGCCCTGTTGGAAATATTTCAACAGCTTGACAGACAGAGGTTTTTACAGGACCCCCCCAAGGGGGGGGGCAGTACACTAATTGTCAGATGAAACGTCTTGGGATTCACCATTAATAACCTCGGCGTTATCCTGAGCGCCCTCACGTTTTGGCAATTTACCGAGTTCCGTTATTTCATTGGTCAAATCAATGGTTAACGATGATATGTCTTCTAGCTGATCATGATCCATGGCTTTGCGCAAATCTTGAATTTTTTGATCAACTTGACCCTTTTTCTCATCAGAAACCTCGACCTCATCCAATTGCTTGGTTACGGAATGAATGACGGACTCTCCATGATTTTTAGCTTCCACCAGCTTTTTACGCTCTTCATCTGCGGTTTTGTGGGCGGCCGCTTCGGCAATCATTTTTTCTATTTCTGCTGGATCTAAACCACCAGAAGAACGAATTTCAATTTTTTGCTCTTGATTGGTGTCTTTGTCCTTGGCCAGAACGTGCACCAAACCATCCACATCAATATCAAAGGTGACCTCTATTTGAGGGCGTCCCCGCGGAGCAGAGCGAATACCCACCAGATCAAACTGCCCCAATAATTTGTTGTCAGCCGCCATTTCACGCTCGCCTTGAAATACGCGGATGGTCACGGCTGTCTGATTATCATCGGCTGTAGAAAAAACCTGAGATTTCTTGGTTGGAATGGTGGTGTTGCGCTCTATTAAGCGGGTAAACACCCCACCCAATGTCTCGATACCCAAGGATAGTGGCGTTACGTCCAGCAACAACAAATCTTCTTTGACCGTTCCCTGCAAAATACCTGCCTGGATGGCCGCCCCCAGTGCCACAACCTCATCTGGATTCACGCCCTGATGGGGATCTTTTCCGAAAAAGGCTTTGACGGCCTCCACTACTTTTGGCATGCGGGTCATGCCGCCCACCAAAATGACTTCGGAAATCTCATTGATGCTGATGCCAGCGTCTTTTAAGGCATTTCTGCATGGGGTCAATGTGCGCTCGATCAAATGGGCTACCAGGCTCTCTAGACCAGAACGCGTCATTTTCACTTGCAAATGCTTTGGTCCGGTATGATCAGCCGTAATAAATGGCAAATTAACATCCGTACTCATGGCACTGGACAGTTCAATCTTGGCTTTTTCTGCGGCTTCTTTTAACCGTTGTAACGCCAAGCGATCTTTGCGCAAGTCAATACCATTGCTTTTTTCAAATTCTTTAGCCAAAAAATCCACGATGCACTGGTCAAAATCCTCACCCCCTAAAAAGGTGTCACCGTTGGTGGACTTGACCTCGAATACATTGTCGCTGAGTTCCAAAATGGACACGTCAAATGTACCACCACCCAAGTCGTACACCGCCACAATGCCGTTTTTCTGTTTATCCAAGCCATAAGCCAACGCCGCAGCCGTGGGTTCATTAATGATACGCTTGACATCTAGACCCGCAATGCGCCCCGCATCTTTGGTGGCTTGACGCTGGGCATCATCAAAATAGGCCGGTACGGTAATCACGGCCTCGGTGACGCTTTCACCTAAAAACTTTTCAGCCGTTTCTTTCATTTTCTGTAAAATAAAGGCGCTGATTTGGCTGGGACTATACTTTTTGCCTTGCGCCTCTACCCACGCATCCCCATTATCGCCGGCCACAATACGGTATGGCGATATTTTAATGTCTTTCTGGGTAATGGGGCTGTCAAATCGCCGGCCAATAAATCGCTTGATGGCAAACAAAGTGTTTTCTGGATTGGTGACGGCTTGACGTTTTGCCGATTGCCCCACCAACAGCTCGCCCGTATCTGTTAACGCCACCACAGACGGCGTAGTACGCATCCCCTCACTATTTTCCAAAACACGAGGCTGACCATTATCCATAATGGCTACACAAGAGTTTGTTGTACCCAAGTCAATTCCGATCATTCGTCCTTTGCGCACTGTGCTCATTGTATTCTCCTTGTTAAAAAATGTTTTTTATCAATACCCATAGTGTATAAAACAAAACCCAAAAACTCAAGGTCAAACTGTGCAGTAAACCAAAAACGAGGGCTGTTTCACCCTCGTCGTATAATGGCTGTATACCCCGTTGTTTTGGATCTTTTTGTCTTTTCCATTGCCCCACCATCGTGGACCTACCCCTCCCCATGAATATTCCTTACCCACTGCATGCCCTTTTTTCGTCTTTGACTTGACATGCCTCCAATCCAGCACACTGGGCACAGTATTAATCGCCTGACGATTCTTCCTCTTCTTCTAAAAATGAAGCCTCGATGACCTCGCCTTTTTCTCTGTTCTGCAGGGCGGGCTCTAGCAAAGAGCTCTTGACCCGCAATTCATCCATAATGGCGCGCTCTAAAATCAGGGCTTTTTCTGTGTTTCGCAATAAGAAATCTCGAACAGATTCACGACCTTGACCCAACTTTTCACCATTGTATGAGTACCACGACCCGGATTTTTCCAGTAATCCTGCCTTGACCCCTAAATCAATTAATTCCGATGTTTTCGAAACTCCCTCGCCATACATAATATCAAACAGCGCCTCGCGAAAGGGTGGAGCCATCTTATTTTTCACCACTTTAACCCGCGTCTGATTTCCAATAATAACCTCTTTGTCCTTGATGGCACCGATGCGTCGAATATCTAGGCGCACAGAGGCGTAAAACTTTAAGGCCACACCCCCCGTGGTGGTTTCCGGATTACCAAACATCACCCCTATTTTTTGACGAATCTGATTGGTAAAAATCACTAAACATCCGGATCGAGAAATGGATCCTGTGATTTTTCGTAACGCCTGGCTCATTAATCGGGCTTGTAAACCCATGTGGGAATCGCCCATATCCCCTTCCAACTCTGACTTTGGAACCAATGCAGCCACACTGTCAATGACGACGACCTTGACGGCACCGGAACGCACCAAGGTGTCCGCAATTTCCAAGGCTTGCTCGCCTGTATCGGGCTGAGAGATGTATAAATCTTCCACTGCCACCCCCAGTTTTCGGGCGTACGTGGGGTCCATGGCGTGCTCTACGTCAATAAATGCACAGACCCCACCCTTTTTCTGAGCTTGAGCAATGACTTGCAGCGTCAATGTGGTTTTACCAGAACTTTCTGGTCCATAAATTTCTACGATACGGCCCAAAGGCAATCCCTCAATACCCAAGGCCAAATCCAAGCCCAGAGATCCTGTAGAAATAACCTCGATATCTTCGACTTTACCCTGATCCCCCCAACGCAACAAGGACCCTTTTCCAAAAGCGCGTTCGATTTGTTGTATGGCGCTTTGCAGTGCTTGATCTCGACTCATGGTGATCCATCTGATGTTTTTAAAATAGTATCATGAAAAAACCATTTGTCCAATGTTAAAAATTACATAAAAATGATGTAATCGCGCCTGTTATCCTGTGGCACAGTGCCCTCAAACATTACGATCGAAATCCTTTTCTAGGGGGCTGTTGCTTCAAGGACTTCATCACTTTTTGCATCTGAAAAAATTGGTCCAGCAAGCGATTAACCGCTGCAACATCCGCACCACTGCCCAATGC
>VGCF01000048.1 GCA_016870135.1 Alphaproteobacteria bacterium | reverse complement strand
AATGACGGGCAAGCGTCCCACAAATTCTGGGATAAGTCCATATTTCAATAGGTCTTCCGGCTTAACATCTTCTAGAATCTGCCCCTCTGTCCGATGGTCGGATTGGGTTAATTTGGACGTAAAACCAATGCTTTGGCCCCGATTACGGTTGGACACAATCTTGTCCAGACCTGAAAATGCGCCGCCACAAATAAATAAAATATTGGATGTGTCAATCTGAACAAATTCTTGCTGAGGATGCTTTCTGCCACCTTGAGGAGGCACAGATGTCACACTCCCTTCCATCATTTTTAACAAGGCTTGCTGAACGCCCTCGCCAGAAACATCACGGGTAATAGATACATTTTCAGACTTTCGAGCAATTTTATCAATTTCATCAATATAAACGATTCCGCGCTGGGCTTTTTCCACATCATGAGAAGAGGCTTGCAACAGTTTCAAAATAATGTTTTCCACATCTTCACCCACATATCCTGCCTCGGTCAACGTGGTGGCATCGGCAATGGTAAATGGAACATCTAACACTTTTGCCAATGTTTGGGCCAGCAATGTTTTTCCACACCCCGTTGGCCCGATCAGCAAAATATTTGACTTTGTCAATTCTACAGAACCATCTTCCCTGTTCTGAATACGCTTATAATGGTTATAAACAGCCACAGACAAAACGCGTTTTGCACGATCTTGACCAATGACATATTCGTCCAAAATCTTTGAAATCTCATGAGGATTGGGCAAACTACTCTTGCCGCCATCGGCGGACAAATTCTGTTTTTTTTGCTCTTCTTTTAAAATGTCACCACACAAATCAATGCATTCATTACAAATAAAGACCGTTGGCCCTGCAATAAGTTTTGTGACTTCGTACTGGCTTTTTCCGCAAAAAGAGCACCGAAGAAGAGATTGACTGTCGATCGTTTTTGCCATTCTTACTCTCTTTCAAAAAAAACGTGTTCTAGATTATTATGACACAAAGCCATAAACAAAGGATGATTCGTCGAAAAAATCATGCATTTCTCCCTGCAGTGTCACTGGATGGTCCCGCCTTTAAATTGCCCATCAAATCACTGCGATTAACAACGACTTGATCAATAAGCCCAAATTCCACTGCGCGCTCTGGAGAGAAAAATTGATCGCGATCCGTGGCCTCGGCAATAACCTCAAGGGTTTGCCCTGTATGCTCTGCCAAAATGGTATTTAAACGGCGACGAATGTCCAATATTTCATTGGCATGAATTTCAATATCGCTGGCTTGACCGCGAAATCCGCCCAAAGGCTGGTGAATCATAATCCGAGAATTGCGCAAACTGTACCGTTTTCCTTTGGCGCCACTGGCCAAAAGAAAAGATCCCGCCGAAGAAGCCTGCCCCAAACACACCGTCACCACGTCTGGCTTGATAAAGTGCATCGTGTCGTAAATGGACAGAGCAGATGTCACCACCCCACCAGGAGAATTGATGTACAAGAAGATATCTTTTTCTGGAGCTTCTGCCTCTAAAAACAACAGTTGAGCACAAATTAATGTGGACATATGGTCGTCAATCGGTCCTGTTAAAAAGATGATGCGCTCTTTTAACAGTCTAGAATAGATATCGAACGCCCGCTCGCTGCGACCGCTTTGTTCGACCACCATAGGGATGAGCTGGCTCATAGAGAATCCTCCGCCGCACCAAATAGGTCTTTCAGCCCATCAAAAGAGATCTCTTTATCCTCTATTATACATTGACCAGACATCCAATCCAACGCCTTTCTTTCTTGAATTTCGCTGGACATTCGATCCACCACGTTCTTGTTGCGCCTTAAAAAACCGACCACCTCGTCAATAGACCTCTTCTGGCTTTGGGCCATGGCCTTAGCATAGGCAAATAATTCTGTATCAGAAACGGAAAACCGCTGATCACGAACCACTTTTTGAATGATACAGTCAGCGCGCACCCTGGCCGCAGCCTGTTCAGCCAACGCAGACTCTTGAGCAGGAGTCAGTTTAGACGAATCCGCAGAACCATCGTCCGTGGAATCATCAGAATTCGAACCTTTTCGCCCCGCATCACGCCTCAGGGCGCTGATGGCAGACTGCATCCAAGACGCAGGAACATCAAACGCCTGTAACGTACCCAACTGTTTCTTCAGACTGTTGCGCAAAACCATAGCAGACAACACTTCACCAGAATCGACCAGGGATTTACACACCACTTCACGCAATGCATCCAAAGTCTCAAAACCTTGAGACTTTGCAAAGGCTTCGTTGGCCTGATGGGGGACCGTTTGGCGAATTTCTCGAAAGTTAATCCTAAAATTGACTTTTTTGCCAGCCAAACTCTTGTCTGGGAAATCTCCTGGAACCTTGATTCCCTCGCTAACAATATGCCCCTCTGTGATGCCTTCCAATGTTTTCTCGAATTCTTCTGGCAGAGTATTGCTGCCCAACTGAAAAGATCCTTCCATTTCTTTTACCGTGCCATCTTTGTGGGTATATGTCATGGTGTAAACCAGCGTATCACCCATGGCGGCCGGCCGCTTTTCGCTCAAAGCCACAGAAGTCATCACCCGTCTAGCACGCTCTGCCAAACTGGCGTCAATTTCTTGCTCTGTGGGAACAGGGATGTAACGATCTAAATGCAAATTTTTCCACGCAATGTCATCGATTTCGGGAGCAAAAACAGCATGAACTTTAATATCTAGGTCACCCAAATCATTCAAAGAAGAACCCTTAAAAGGATTTTCTACTTGATAACCCAACGGTGCACCCAATGGCTTATCCCCAATGATTTCATCAGCCGCATTTAAAACAGCCTTATGGACCACGGCATCAATCGCCTGTTGCCCTCTTTCTTGAAACAAAAGGGAAGGGGGAACTTTTCCAGATCGGAACCCATGTTTTTTGACCTGATGAGATTGTGATAAGAGCTCTGTTAAAACATCGCGCTCTAATTCACTTTTAGAAAGGGTGAGCAAAACTTCTTTTTCAAGACGCTCGTTTTTTAAAACACGCATACGATCCCCATTGTTATGAAACTTAACTTACCATGGTACGGGCAGAGGGACTTGAACCCCCAAAGCTGTGAAGCCACCAGGACCTAAACCTGGCGTGTCTACCAATTCCACCATGCCCGCTCTTGATGCTATTACATTATATCCGAAAAAAAAGGATTAGTCAGCCAATAATCTTGGGATTTTGACAAAAATATCAGAAATTTTTTCAACGCTTGTTCCGTTTTTAAAACAGATGACCGGTCATCGGGGACTATACAGTGATCCCATGAAAACGTACACTGTTCGTGATGGTTAAATACATAAAAAGCAAGAAGTCGGATATGAGCCAATCGGTAAAGGACAGCTTGACCGGATATTTTATGGTGGCGTTGCCAGGATTAAAAACCGAAGTTTTTCAAGAGGCTGTCATATTCATTTGTCACCATGATTCCAGCGGAGCCATGGGGCTAGTCATCAATCAGCCCATTAACGGCCTTGATCTGGCCGATATTATCCATCATCCCATCAGCCAAAAGGATGACGATTCTGATCCTGAAATTTTTTGGGGTGGCCCTGTGAATATGGACCAAGGATTTGTTTTACATTCTTCCGAGGTCAGCGGATCCAGTACCCTGTCCGTTAATGCTGACTTGTCCGTGACTCCCCACTTGAATATGCTGGATGGTTCGGAAAACGATTCGCCTGCTCCCCAATTTTATAAAGCCATTTTGGGCCATGTTGCTTGGAAATCAGGAGAATTGGAAAAAGAATGGGCTGAAAACGAGTGGATCGCAATTCCGTATCGTAAAGAGTTTATTTTTGGCACCGATCCTGATCATCAATGGCAGGATATTTTGGCCGACTGCGGTATTGTTTCTATTCGATTGTCACCGCATCAGGGCCGCTTGTAATATTTCTTTTCTTTGCAATAGAAATAAACCGTATTTTATTTATTTATTGCTACAATGAGTTACAGATTTTTCGGATTATGGTTTTTTTATTTTGCGCATTTACTTTGTTACAAAGATTTTTCCTCTGTTTTGCATCGCTGCATCGACCGTTGGGGCATTAATCCACGATTATAACGACACCATACCCAACGCACTGCGGGAACAGATTGATGGGTTGTCATGGCAAGAACCTCTGGTTCACAGTCATCCACACATCAAGCCCATAACCGCACCCTATCAATTTAGATCTCTGATGGAGGTTTGGCATAAATCATCCGATCTGAATCAACCACACTTGACAGACTTTGCGCGTTCCCCAGACCCGTTACGCACGGGGGCAGGGAAACATTCTGGGGTGAACCAACATCATGTTGTAAAAAGCAATGGGATACCTTGGGCCTATACCTTTGGTAGAGCAAAGGATGGATCGGCTTGGATTTTCTTGTATCAACAAAAACTCAGCGAAAACCAGTATTACCGGGACCGCCTGTATTACAATAAATTAGGAGAAATATTGTGCAGACGTATGGGCGCAACTTATTTGGGCAGTGATTCAGGAATTTTTCAACGTAAAGAAACCTTTGAATTGCTGTTAAACACATATACTCTGCCTATCAAAACCAAACTGACCAAAACCTTTGAATTTGATCGACGGTACCATCATGCCGGTCGTAAAGAGCTGATTCGCTCAAACGGTGGTTTCAAATATCGCAATGGTATTGATGTTGGAAACGGACAAGGTCTGCAATACATTGGTAATGGGGAAAATCTGCAAAATGTTGCTCAGTTGTTGTCTAGAAAAACAAAGATTCTTTCTGCTGGATCTCCCTCTGCCTCTATTTCTGCCGCAGTCCCCGCCGCTCAACCTGGCATACATTCGAGTCCCCATACAGCTGCTTCTGCACATCACAAAGCAGATCACCAATCAGGGCAAAAGAAATCAATTCAAGCCATCAAAAAAACCAGCCAACATGATGCTTCAGTTCCGCCCTCTGTTTTAGATATACCGGGCGTTGATAAAAAGTACACATTGCCGCCCGATTACATCATCCATGTGGTATAATGGTCGGATATGCAGAGGGGGCAGTTGTGATCATCCGGTGCGCCGATGGTCTGGGCTGCAACAGTACACAAAAGTTGCACAAAATTTCTCAAGGGGATTTTCTCCCATGAGGATTTCCGAAAAATTGTGGCAGACGGTTATCAGTTTACTTGAGATAGAATAGAGCAGGGAGGTGATTACTGAATCAGGCGAACTGGGAATAAAAATAACAGGAGTAAATGAATAAATAACAGGAATCGTTATCGATATTTTTACGCGCTGTTCAGGATTTTTTTGCCAGAGTCGTGATGAACATCTCTTGAAGAGTTTTTTCTAAGCAGGCCATAACAACAAGAAAAAAATACGACGGTCAAGAAACAAAACTGATTTTTTGATTGATTAGGCACAGACGAGTATGGGGTTATCTGTTTACAGTATACGTGAAATACCGCAATAGGATATTTTGGTATTTATGAACAAAAAATTTTTTAATTTAGGATTGAATGATATTTAGTTTTGAATTATTTTTTTTTTTAA
>VGCF01000047.1 GCA_016870135.1 Alphaproteobacteria bacterium | reverse complement strand
CAAAACCACCACCACATCTTTGTTGGGTCATATTTTATATGCCAGTCAAATGGACCCCCTGATTGTATCTGGCGGCATGATGGTCCATTGGAACAGCCCGCTGTATCCAGGCACTGGCCCTTTTGCCGTCATAGAATCCGATGAATCCGATCAAAGTCACATCAATTTTTGCAGAATTTCTGGGGCCATTGTAACGAATATAGAGCCCGAACATATGGAAAACTATGGGAATTCTGTGGACAATCTGTGGCGTTCGTTTCGTCAATTTCTGAATCTATCCACAGATTTTGTCAGCCTATGCCGAGATGCCATTGACGTGTCCAGCCCGTGGATTCAAAACGTGTCGTGCCCCATTACCTGGTATGGAACCGATCCGCAATCGGATTATTATGCCGAAAACATTCAAACCACTCCTACAGGTATGATGTTTGATTGTCATACCCCTTTTGGACGATTGGATAAGGTGGCTCTGAATTTATGGGGTCACCATAATGTGTTGAACGCGCTGGGAGCCATATCGGCCAGCCTGCATATTGGAGTGCCTGCAGAGAGTGTTTGTCAAGGTTTGGCTTCTTTTTCAGGGGTTTATCGGCGATTAACCTTGGTAGGAACCAGAAATGGTGTTCCCATTATCGATGATTATGCCCATCATCCCACAGAAATTGGGGCCGTACTGCATACATTACACAAACGCGGGTACAACAATATATTGGCCCTTTGCCAACCTCACCGCTATACCCGTCTGCGCGATACCATGGATGCCTTTGCACAATGTTTTGATCATGCAGGCCATGTGGCCATATTACCCGTTTATGGAGCAGGAGAACCCCCCATAGAACACTGTGGATCTGAACATTTGGTCCAAAATATTGAACATTTAGGAAAAAAAGTAACGCTGATACCGGATTTTTTAATGGCCAAAACCCAGGTTGATGCCTTAATAGACACGGGCCATTATGATGTTGTGGTGTGCATGGGGGCGGGCGACATTACCCACTTGGCCAAAAAATTAGCGGATTAAAACCAAAACGGTTCTGGGCGTCTGTGTCGAAAATCCTGCGGTTCTGGATACAGTTTCTGGACGTCTGTGTCGAAAAACACCGTCACCCCCTTTTTTTCGTTCATTGTGAATCAGCGTCTGCGTTCATCAACGCAACTCTTCTTTTGGCGTAATGCCCAACATGGTTAACCCAGAAGCCATGACAAAGGCCGTGGCTTGAACCCATGCCATGGATGTATAAGTTTTATCCAAATCATATGGTTGTACCAATTTCATGACCGGGTTTTGATTGCCTTTTTGCCATAACCCATGAAACGCGCTGGCCACTTTTTGTAAATAATTGGTGATGCGGTGCGGTTCGCGATGCACAGCCGATTCCGCCACCTGTCTTGGCCAATCCATCAGCAACATCAGCAACGGATCATCTGCAAAATCAGAAAAATCAGCCAACGCCATGGACTGTACAGTCTGTTTTTCCAATGAAAATAGGGGTTTGGCCGCGCGTAAAATCGAACAACACCGGGCATGGGCATACTGAACATAAAACACGGGGTTGGAACTGCTTTGTTCCTGCATTTTCGCAATATCCAGATCCAGATGGGTGTCGGCTTTTTTGGTCAAAATCATAAAACGCAAAACATCTTTACCCACTTGATCAAGCACATCACTCAATAATACAAAATTTCCGGATCGTTTAGACATTTTTAACACTTCACCATTGTGAAAAAAATGCACCATTTGGAATAATAATACTTCCAGGTTTTTTTCAGCCATGGCCTTCACGGCGCCAGACATGCGTTGCACATGACTGGCATGATCAGCCCCCCACACATTAATCATATGGTCGCATCGTCCGGCTTTGTCCCAATGATAGGCAATATCGTTGGCAAAGTAAGTCCAAGCCCCATCGGAACGCTGCAGGGCCCGATCTTGATCGTCGCCAAATCGGCTGGATCGGAACAACATCAAGGGGGTTGGCATCCAGTCCGGATCCTCTCGGCCAACGGGTTGAGGCAAAACCCCTGTATAGATCAAATCCCGTTCATGCAATGCATCCATGGTTTTTTGTAACATCCCAGATGATTGCAATGATTTTTCCGACGTAAAGACATCATGATGAATGCCTAAATCGTGCAATACAGAACGAATATCCCGCATCATCTGATCCACCGCAAAGGAAGCCACATCCTGCATGGATTGGGTTTTCCAATCTTGAGGATGCTGGCGTAAAAAGGATTCTGCGATGTCTTGACCATAAGGTCCTGGATACAGCCCCTCTGGGATCACCGCCACCTCATTCTTTTCCAATGCCGCGCAATGACATAATACAGTTTCGGCTAAACGTATCACTTGCTGGCCGGCATCATTGATGTAATATTCCCGAACCACATGATATCCAACGGCCTGTAATACATTGGCCACCACGTCACCCAAAACAGCACCCCGCGCGTGTGCTGCATGCAAAGGACCGGTGGGATTGGTTGAAACATACTCCACATTAACCACCTGGTTTTGGCCTAAGTTTTGATGACCGTAACGAACGCCTGTGGTTAAAATATGCGCCAGTTCTTGTTGAAAAACAGATGATTTTAATCGGATATTGACGTATCCTGCTAGGGGCTCTGCAGATTCGATCAACGGATTTTCCAAAATCAATGCACATAATTCTTTGGCAATAACAATAGGAGGCTTTTTCCATATTTTGGCCAATGAAAAGGCAACGGGCGAAGCAAAATGCCCATGATCTTGCCGATCTGGTGGGACAAAACCCCAATCAAACTCGTTTGGCAAAATGCCCTGTAAGGCCACCTGAACCCTGTGGGCTATGCCCCGACTTTGATCGAAATCTGCAAGAACACTGACCATAACAAATCAATACTTTTTTTGAAATTATTCCATTTTTACTGCACAATAACAAGCGCCCCGCCTTCATTTCCCCACAGAATTTTCAGCATACACCCGGATTGAGTGCCTTATTCGAAAGAATTTAATTTAACTTTTAACAATACGACCAGCCCATCAAACAGCAATCCTATTTAGGATTGTTTTAATTTAATTAAAAGCATTTTAATTAAAATTTTAAATATATTGACATGAAAGATCATCGTTGACATTCTGAATATTCAAACCTATGATATCGGCAGGAGCATCGGAACAAGGCATTTATTTACTGATGAGCATTCCTGGAAATCCCCTTATCGATCATTTAATACGAGACGGATCTCTTTCTGTCGACGATGTTTCTGTTTTATGGACAGAGCACAAAATATCAGGAAAATCATTGGAAACCTTGATGCTGGATGCCGGTATCATGGACGAAGACGCCCTATTGGATTTATCGGCCAGACTGCGCCAATGCCAAACCGCCGACCCGGTGCAATACATGGATTCCATTCAACGCTTGTACCCCATGATCCCATTGGACGTTTGGGAGCAGTGCCACAGTGTGCCCATTCATTATGATGAGACCATTTCCACTTTACGGGTTGCCATGGCCGATGTCAGCGATATTCAGGCCCAAGATTTATTGATGCGGCATTTACCAGCGTCGACCATTCTGTCCCCAGTATTGTCCAAAAAATCATCGATTATCTCTGTTCTCCAGGGTCTGTATCCCCCATCTAATCCCATGGACGTCACCCAATGCGCCGTGGGCGATAAAATCATCAATCGATTTTTACACCAAATCATTGTCAAAGCCGTGGAAGAACGGACATCCGACATCCATTTTCAACCCGAAAAGTTTAAAATCAAGGTGCGTTGTCGCAAAGATGGATTGCTGCATACCATGCAGACCTTTCATACATCATTTTGGCAACCCCTGTGCATCCAGTTAAAAATATTGGCGGCCATGGATATTGCTGAAACCAGGCGACCTCAAGACGGTCGATTTTCCCTGCTGATCTCTGGAAGAACGGTGGATTTCCGAGTATCAGCCCACCCCACAGTCTATGGAGAAAACCTGGTTTTACGTATTTTGGATCAACAGCATTCTCTGATTGCTCTGGAAAAGCTGGGGTACAGCGCCCACAACATGGCCAATATCCGCAGAATTTTAGACAAACCAGAAGGGCTGATTATTCTGACAGGCCCCACAGGATCAGGTAAAACCACCTCGTTATACAGTATGCTGACCACGCTGGATCATGAACAAATCAACATTATGACGCTGGAAGAACCCATCGAATATCATGTCCCCAATATCCGACAAAGCGAAGTCAAGGAAAAAAGCCAATTTGATTTTATAGCGGGCATGCACTCTCTGTTGCGCCAAGATCCCGATGTCATTTTAATCGGTGAAATTCGGGATGAAAAAACGGCTGATATGGCCATTCGTGCCGGCATGACAGGACACAGGGTTTTGACCACACTGCATACCGTCCATGCCCTGGGGACCATTTACCGATTGATCGAATTGCAGGTCCCCATTTCCCTGTTGGCAGGCGTATTGAATGGAGTGGTGGCGCAACGGTTGATTCGATTGTTGTGCTCTGCCTGTAAACTTCCTGTACATCTAGAGGTTGATCAAGCCAAAGATCATAACCTGTGGCCACAGGTAGACATATTTCGTGCTCAAGGGTGCCCGCAATGTGGATTTTCTGGATATCATGGGCGAAAAGCCATTGCCGAAGTCATGGTGATGGATGCCGATATCGAGGCGTTAATTTTGGATCGTGCGCCCCACCACGCATTACAACGTGCGTTGACAGACAAAGGGTTTCGCTCGATGCACGATGATGCCACAGAAGCCGTGATTCGCGGTGAAACGTCTTTAAGCGAAATCCATCGCGTGATGGGATCATTGTAACTATGCCGCTTTATGTGTATCGGGGGTTGGGTTTAAATGGAGAGCTGTTAAGAGGATATCTATCGGGAGTTTCATCCGACGATATTCGTCAAACATTGCATAACAGGCAAATAGAGCCCTTGGCTTTGCGTCGTTTGTGGTTGCCGCGTAAACAGCCCAAAGAGCTGGCCTTGTTTTTTTTGCATTTGCGTTATGCGTTACAAGCCGGTCACCCGTTGATCCAAGCCATTACCATAATACAGCCTTCTTTTCAAGGATCTTTTGGTCTATTCATCCAGGCGTTGATTCACAACGTGGCCCAAGGAAAATTGCTGTCTGATGCCTGCCAATCGTATCCTTGGGTGTTTTCCGGCCCATTGATTGCCTTGCTGCATGTGGGCGAACAATCAGGGCGACTGGCGCAAACGTGTCAAAATGCCCACGATTACTTGAAGAAAACCCAAAAAAACCAACATGCCTTTTGCAAGGCATTGGCTTATCCCGTTTTAAATTTCAGCGTTTTTCTGGTGGCGCTCTTTTCCCTTTCCCAAGGGTTATTGCCCACACTAGAAGACATAGCCATGAAAAGTGACACTCCCTCTTGGAGCACAACAGTCTTGATCAGTCTGACCCAGGGAGATTTATCTTGGATGATGTATGGGGGAATAAGCGCGATCATCAGTGTTTTTTTGTACTTTAACCCCTTGCGCATTCCCGTTCTGGGGGATTGGCTGGCGAAAAAGACCTATTGGTCCCTGTTTTCTGGTTTGGTTTTGCTGTTAAAGGAGGAAATCCCTCTGGTCAAAGGATTGTCCCTGATGGAAAGCAGTCTGGGCTATTGTCCTGCCTTGCGTCAACCGCTAGCCAAAATGGTCAGAGAAATCCAAGAAGGACGCACACTTGTGGATTCTATGACGGCATTGCCCCGATTTTCTGGGATGTATCTTCAATTTTTAAGGGCGGGCGAAGGCACTGGTCAACTGATCCCATCCTTTGATTTAATGGTGGATTTTATCCAAGACGATCTGAACCGATCTCTGGAACGGTGGTTGTTTTGGATTACCCCCATCAGCCTGATGATCTTGGGCCTTTGTTTTTG
>VGCF01000046.1 GCA_016870135.1 Alphaproteobacteria bacterium | reverse complement strand
GCCAGTCAGATTGATACCCTGTTAAAAAAGCATCCAGAAATTATCACACGACTGATGACCCTTCAAAGTGGGGATCAATCATTGACCAAGAGCGCTTTGTCTGATTGGGATAAGCGAGATCGTGCGTGTGCCGACATTGTCAAAGAGATCAATGCCGATGCAGAAAGCGTTTTGGGTCTGACATACAAGGCACGCTGTGTGAACAGCTCTGTTCTGTCATCAGCAGAAAGTCAATATCCTATGTCGTTTGAAATTTTAACCTATAAATCAGCAGAAGACTTGATCAAAATGGGGCGCCTTGTTCGCCGCGAGCTGAAAAGATGGCCAGGTGTGGTGCGTTTGGATGAATCGGAAATGATGCAAATGGATGAATACGAAGTCATCATTAATCGTGATCGCGTCGATCAATTGGGTATTGATCCAGAAGAAGTATCTCGCACACTGTCCACGCTGGTTCGTGGTTCCGACATTGGTACGTTTGAAAAAGACGCCCGGATTTGTCCCGTTCATGTTCGTATTGCGCCGGCATCGGTAAGTTCTATCGAAGGGATTTCATCCATTTTTGTCAAAGGCAGAGATGCCAACAACAAAGAAGTGATGGTTCCGTTAAGCGAAATCATTACTTACTCTATGAAAAAAGGAGATTCATCCATTGAACACACGGCAAAAAACAGAACCTTTAGAATTGATGCGGCATTGACGCCTGATGCCAGCTTGGCCGACACCTATTTGGCATTCAAGGATCATATTATGGCCAATGTTTTGCCGCAAGAATACAGTCTAGAGCCCAGTGGCGAATTACAGAGTTATTTTAAAGAGCAAGGGAGCATTTACTTTATTTTCGGTTTGGCATTGGTGTTTATCTTTTTGGTCATGGCTGCACAATTTGAAAGTGTGCGCGATCCCCTGATCATTTTGATTAGCGTTCCTTTGGCGCTGGGTGGGGCGTTGCTGTCTTTGCTTTTCCTGAAATCAGGCAGTCTTAATGTGTACAGTCAAATTGGATTGATTACGTTAATTGGATTAATTACAAAACACGGTATTTTGTTGGTGGATTTTGCAAATCAAGCCAAAGAAAAAGGTGTTTCCAAAACAGTGGCGATTTTGGAATCGTGCCAATTGCGATTACGCCCCATTTTAATGACGACCTTTGCTATGGTTTTGGGGGCCATTCCTCTGGCCATCGCCACAGGTGCGGGATCAGAAGCCCGACAACAGATTGGTGCGGTCATTGTGGGCGGCATGAGCATTGGAACGTTGTTTACGCTGTTTGTGGTGCCTATTTTATACGTGGTGTTCAGTCGTCCTGGCAAGCACCAGGGGTCAAACAGTCTGACTGGGGCAAAGGGATAAGGCGCCCCCTCTTTGGGGGGGTGCAGAACCTGTCTTTGGGGATTGAATGGGAATGGATAGCTGTGGAGCAAAAGCTTGTTTAGGGATTGAGGCGGATGTCACGAACTTCTGGTTCAGCGGCGTCTGTTTCAGTCAACACAATACACTTCCCCCTCTTTGGGGGGGGCAGAACCTGTCTTTGGGCAGGGGTACAGATGGCTGTTTACATCAATGATATGTTTATTCAATACTGCTGATCATACAGCCTGTATAACAAATGGGTGTGGGGTATGGGGTATGCAAACGACAGCGCATGCTGCACCCCCCCTCCCCGTTTCTCTACCTTCTTTACTCTTTTGCACAGGGTTTTTTGACTCTAACGGGGACGTGTTTCCGTATGCAATTACTCTTGTGTTACCCGTTTTTGATCTACCCCTTCTGCTTCTTTTTGTTCTTCTTGTGACTCCTCGTCGATTTGATCGATGATTGTTGTCATTTTTTCTTTTGCTTCTGCTCTGGCACGTTGCCCCGCCCCCACATATTCTTTTTTATTGTCTTCTATGTGGTTTGAAAAAATAATTCTTCTATTGCCTTTTTCAATCCAGCCCACAAACCAGCCATGATATAAATTAGGATCTTTTAAGCCATCAGCATTCAACAGACTGCCCGTTCCTGTTTTGCCATAAAACTTCCAGCCGTTTTTTAACTCTTCTACAAATAGGATATTTTTTGTCATTGCTACTGCATGCGGTTGAATAGGCAATTTGCCCGCTAGCATCTTCTGTAAAAAGGCGACTTGCTCTGCGCTTGAAATCTGCAGAGAACTCGATAACCAAGCCTTTGTAAGGCCGTTGTTTTCTCCTTTGTCTCCTGTTAGATCTTTATTTCCGTAATCAAATTTTGTGACATACTCTTGAAATTTTTCCATGCCAAGTTGTTTTGTTAAAACTTGGCTATACCAAACACAGGATTCTTTCATCCAGCTTTTGGGAGTTTGATCTTGCTTCCAAGCATCGCGATAATCAACATAGCCTTCTTTAAAAGGCCATACAGGGTGCATTTCATCGATCAGAATATCTGAATCAAATCCCATCAGTGCCAATGGTATTTTAAAAGTAGACATAGGGGCATAGCGCTTATCACAATCACCCTCGGTTTTTAAAACTTTCCTATTTTCCTTGGCTATAAAGCAACTATTGGCAAACGCTAAGTTGGCTGATAACATAATAGAACATAACAATAAAATAATTTTTTTCATAATTTACCTATCTAAAAATTGAATAATTAATTTTTGAATTTCATCCTTAATTTCAGGACTTCCTCGATCACATAAATCTATGTGCCGAGCTCCTTTCACATAAATAACTTGAACGCCGGACTCAGGCACAACGCCTTCATCAGGTTCATCATCTATTGCTCCAAAGCGTAAAATCTCTAATTTCGGATTTCTTGGGAAAGGATACCTTCTGCTATCAAGGGAGATAACTTTTGAAACCATTTCGGGATGATTCTGAGCCAGCATCATTGAAGCATCTCCTCCATCAGAATGACCTATTAAAATCACTTTACTGAGGTCCAACTGTGGTCCTATTTTTTGCAGTTCATTCATCACAAACAAAATGTTTTGGACGCCACGTTCCCAAAAAGGCTTTCTTCTTTCCCACAAAGTTCCTGTTTTAGGGCGTACATCAGTGACGAGGTCATGCTGGATGCTCACAACGAAATATCCATGTGCCGCTAAAGCTTGTGCGATAAATGAATATTCAGTATTTTTGATCTGATAGCCATGGCTGATGATCACCACGGGTTTATTTATCGTTTCCCCTTGATAAATAACCACGGGGATATTTCTGCTTCGGGTCTTGTCAAACATATCAAGCGTTTTGCGCTCGAAAGCATAATCATTACTAAAAGCTATGCAAGAAAATATGATGGCAAGCAATAAGTTACATCTAGATTTCATTTCACTTCTCTTTCAATCAATCCGACTAGTCTTACGGGCGCTTCTGTACCATCTTTAATTTTGATGGGCAGGACCATAACAAAGCTTCCAGTCGGTGGCATACTACCCAGATTTGCGACGTTTTCTATGATGATCTTATCCGCACCCAAAAAGGTTTTATGAACCTTAAAGCCATCCTCAGGGCGATCGGGTGAAAGCGTATCAATGCCAATAGCGCTCACGCCTCGTTCAATCAAGAGCTCTGCAGCCTCAACTGATACGGATGGGAACACATGGTTGTTATGGTATTGCAAAGGTGTGTTCCAAAATTCGCTCCAACCGGTTTTCACAAACACACACGCTCCGCTTGCGATCTTGCCATGCTTGCTTTCAAAATCCGCCACATCTTGGGCGCTGAGGCTATAACGTTCATAACATTGATCCGATATATCAATGACCATACACGACATAATCAAATCATTAATATCAAAATCATGGATGGATCTGCCACCAGGAATACAGTGACTTGGCGCATCCATATGCGTGCCAATCCCCGCATGCATTGCGACTTTCATCACACGGAATTGATATTCACCTTCGCAATCAGAATAATCGATATGCACATCATGATTAAACCCACAACCACCATTCCAGGTAGGGATCGTGTTGTCCAGCGTGTGAGTTAGATCGATGAGTTTATAGGGAAAAAATATTTGTTTCATGATGCAACCAATCAAGTTCTGTTAAGCACTATACTATAGGAGAAAATGCATTCTGCAAGAGAACGATATCAAACCTTCTAGGAAGAGGGTTAAACAACTGATTATTCATCCCATTGACACACCCTAATCAAATTCTGCGGTTAAACCTGGATTTTTAAGATGTTTGAAACATAACTCAATTTGCTGCCTGTTGGTCCGTCCTATTGACAAAGGAGGAATCTGGGTAAGATCGAAAAAACAAAAATCTGAAATTTCATTGTAATCAAATGGGTCTTTCTGTGACGATTTTATTTCGCATAGAAAAAACAATTTATACACATGAGGCCACTTTATCTCTTCAGGATTGTTTTTTCTTTTATCAAAAACGCCAACCAGCTTGCTTACGGTACAGTGCAACCCTGTTTCCTCTCTGATTTCTTTGATTATATTTTCAGAGGGAGATAAATTAACATCGGCCCATCCACCTGGTAAAGACCATAAACCATTGCTTTTTTCTTGTACCAATAATATCTGTTCTTGTTTAAATATTGCGCCTCTGGTATCCACCTTTGGAGTACAATATCCCGTATCCGATTCAATCCATTCTATGATATCTTTATAAGAGTGCTCTGATTTCAAAGCCAATAAAACAGCAGAAATTTCTAGTATTCTTTGATAGCGTTTGATATCAAATTCGTCAGCACAATAAGCCAGACCAGATTGCGCAAGAGCTTGTAATTCTGTCACTTCTTTGATCATCAATCGCCACACCGTATTTTCTGTAAACCATAACACCATAGTGTTATAAAATCCTTACCCTGTTGGCAAGATTCTATCCAACATAAGGGTACGGTCGATGAGCGTCCAAGACAACAGTATAAGATGCATAAAAAATCCCGTTTGGTACAAGAGCACGATGAATGTTTTGATCAATTTCTTGGGTCGTATTATAAGGAATATCTAACAAAGAGGCTTGAGCCCAAACACCATCAAACATATTTTCAAAATTTAATTCTTGAAATGTCGAGTGTGTAATGTTCGCACCTGTTTCCTTAATAGCAAGCTCCACCATTTTTTCTGATGCATCAAATGCACTTACAGAATGTCCCTTTGAAAGGAAGTACTTTGTATCACGTCCCACGCCACACCCTGCATCTAATATGTGTGCTTTTTCAGGTAGACACCTCAGAACCTTTTCATAGCCGTCTGTAACATCCACCTTGATTGTACGCTCATAAAATGCTTGGGCATTGTGATCATAATAATCGATTGTTTTATCCAGTCTTTTCATAACTGTATCCGTTGATTTTCGTTCAAGGTGGAATCATCATAAACTTTTTAATTTTGGTATACAGGCGTTTTATCCATGGCGGATTGGTCTCTATTCATAATGGGTCCACATGCGCAAGACTTTTACAGCGTTTTCTTCTGGATCCACGCTGTACACCAGCCTGTGCTGGATATTGATTCGCCTGGAATACAGACCATGTAAATCACCCATCAATTTTTCAAAAGGGGGTATTTTTTCAAAGGGATCATTTTTGATGATCTCGATTAAATGCTTGCACTTTTCAGCGAGATTCGAATGTTTTATCTTTTCGGCATCTTTTTGCGCTTCTTTTGAAAACAACAGGGTGTACATTATAAATCAATGTCTTGGGAATATTCTTGCTTTGGTTGCCTGTGCATATCAAGAATGGATTCCTTTAATCCAGGAACAGAAACAATGTGCAATGTTTCCAGCATGGCGCTGTAATCGTCTTCTGCGATTAAAACAGCCTTGTTATGTGTCCCCACAATATAAATGGGTTCATGGGTTTCATTGGCATCATCAACCAATTTAACCAATTCATTTTTTGCTTGGCTGGTCGTGTAAATATTCATCAATGAACCTGCATCATCCCATAGAATGTATACTTTATGATACTCTATTTTGTGCAGTGATTTCAAGTTGGCACACACCGATCCTGGGTTTTTGGACTCCT
>VGCF01000045.1 GCA_016870135.1 Alphaproteobacteria bacterium | reverse complement strand
TCCTGTGGCTTCGGCTAAATATTGGGGTAATCCTTTTAACAATCCACCACCACCAGTTAACACAATGCCACTGTCCACAATATCGGCCGCCAATTCTGGTGGGGTACGTTCCAAGGTTTCGCGCACTGCCCCCAAAATGGCCATCACCGGTTCTGCCAAGCTGTCGGATACTTGGGCCTCGGAAATACTGATTTCTCTGGGCACACCCAAGGTTAAATCGCGCCCTTTAATGCACATGGTTCTGGGATCGTTTTCATCCAATTGATGACGTGGAATGGCGGTACCAATGGTTTGTTTGATGCGTTCTGCGCTGGATTCCCCGATCAATAAATTGTGGGTACGGCGTACAAAGTGAGTGATGGCTTCGTCCATTTTGTCCCCGCCAACCCGCAAAGATGTGGAATAGACGATGCCCCCAAGGGATAAAACGGCTACTTCTGTCGTACCTCCTCCAATATCCACCACCATGGATCCTGTGGCTTCGGTTACGGGCAATCCTGCACCGATGGCTGCGGCTAACGGTTCTTCCACCAAGAACACCTCGGACGCACCAGCACTGAGAGCCGCATCATGAATGGCGCGACGTTCCACAGGCGTGGCGCCAGAGGGAACACAGACCGCAATACGGGGGCTGAGGGTAAATCGACGGTGGGATTTTCCCTTGCTGATAAAATATTTAATCATGGCTTCTGCAATATCAAAGTCAGCAATAACTCCATCTTTTAAGGGCCGAATGGCCGTGATGTTTCCAGGTGTTCGACCCAACATGCACTTGGCCTCTTCGCCAACGGCTAAGATCTTTTTGTTTTCTTGACGAATGGCCACCACTGATGGTTCGTTCAGGACGATGCCTCTGTCTTTGACGTACACAAGGGTGTTGGCTGTACCCAAGTCGATACCGATATCAAAGGAAAAGAAATTACGAAATTTTGACAAAACGTGGGTCTATTTTGGTGAACGGTATCTGTATACTAGCACGATTTTTTTGTTTTTGAAAAAACAGAGACTGGGGGCTTTTTGTCAGAATGCCGTTGTGTTTTGCGCGTCCAATACTATCATGTTTTTTTATGATTTGATGACTATCATGTTTAAAACACAATAGGAAATGGATTGGTTTATGAAGTATTACTTTGTTTTTGCCGCGTTGATTGCTCTTTCGGGATCGTGTATAAAGGCAGAGGGTGAGGTGTCGCAGGATAATCTGGCACCCGCGTCGGATCTTGTGTTCAAGCAAGATCTATCCCAATCCTCTCTTCCGGACTCGGCCAGTCAAGACCAGCAGAAACAACCAGATCACATGGAGCAGCAAAAGCAAAAAAATACAGAACTGCCCGAGGTCATTAAGGATTTGTTCTCACGCATGCCAGATGCCCAAAAGGAAAAGGCTGAAAAGGCTTATCAATCTGGTCTTTCCAAGGTTTCTGAAAAAAATCGTCCTCAGTTTTTAAAAGAAGCCCTGGATAGTTTGCGCTGGTGGAAAGACGTGGATGAAAAATACAAGGCCATCATTAAACAACAGACCACAGCGAGCGGCGTTCTTGATTTGGACAAAGAGTTTATGAGTATTTTGTCTAAGGGCAACGCCAAGAAGGTTAAAAATGTCAGGAACTTTCTGGAAGGTGTGGTAAAAAAGGCTCAAAAAGGGGAACCCATTACAAAGAAGGATGTCGGTGAGGATACGGATAAAAAGAGTTCGAGAAAAAAGTCAAAAAAGAAGATCAGTCTGTTAGAGGATTACGGGTACGATTCTGATGCAGGAGATGATTATGAGGAGGGGGATTCCCTTCACCAAGAGTTGGAAGTTGATTACAGCCTGGATGATGATTTGGATGGGTTCAGGGTGCACGATTTTCAGATTGATGGCGACAGTATTGATACAAGCAGCGATTGGGAGGAGGCAAAAAACAATCCATGGGACGGTAAAAAATCCACTAATGATGCTGATGATCGATCCACTGATGATGCTGATGATTCCGATGATGTGTAACAGGATTAGGATTCGTGATGATGGTAAGGGGGCGCAGCGTGGTGCATTTTTGCAGTCAATGGGCGGGCGTCTGTTCAGGATGCGGCATTGATGGACGGCTTTTTCTTGGGCAAGGGACCGTTTTGAATTACAAAGGGTGAAAAAATCATGTGAAAAATCATGTTTTTTGGATAAACCTACTAGCTTTGCTGTTCTCTTTGTGATAGGATGAAATGGATGTTCCTCGGTAGCTCAGTGGTAGAGCAAGTGGCTGTTAACCACTTGGTCGCTGGTTCGAATCCGGCCCGGGGAGCCATCATTATGCTTTTTGTTTTATCAACAGATGGTCTCCTTCTAGGGCAGTTTTTCATTTTTCTGCCCTGTTTTCTTCCCCAGAGTGTTTTTTCGACGCTATACTCTTTTCAAAAGGTGTAAAATCGTTTATCCTAAAAGGGCATTGAATTTTATACCGCAAATTAAAGATGGCTTTTAAATTACGTTTGGCTCGTCATGGTGCAAAAAAGCGCCCCTTTTACTGGATTATGGCTGCTGATGCCCGTTGCCCCAGAGAAACAGGAAAGGAAAAATTGGGCACATATAATCCCCTTTTGTCAAAAGATGATCCGTCACGCATTCAGTTAAAAGAAGAGCGTATTCGGTATTGGCTGTCTTGCGGGGCTCAACCCACCGATCGCGTGCGCACATTTCTTGAAAGGGCTGCTATTTTGGCACCAAAACCCCGCAGTGGTTCTAAAAAACCTGTCGCTTGAGCTTGCGCTTTTTGTTAGGGTTATGATCTGTTTGGTCCTAACCCTGTTTTGTTTTTTGACACATTGCAACATAATGCCTTTTTTTTCCATTACGTTTTTTGTGCTCTATTCAATTTTTTTTGACTTCAATCCCCATTGAGGGGCGGATCACTTTTTGATTTTTTTCTGTTTTTCCTGATTTGTCCAAGTTAACATTAGGACGGTCCATTCGGCCCTCTTTACCTTCCTTGCAGCTTATTTTTCCATAAAAACTTTGAAATTTTTTCACGACAGTATTTTTAATGGCCTCTTACTGTGTATGTTTAAAAAATTCATTGCTTGATTTATGGTCTTTGAAATCTTTATTTTCAAACATTGTGATTTTTGATTCAGCATTTAATTCAGTACTAGGTTTGTCTTTTTTAAGGTCATTGCATTCATGCGGATTGTCTTTTGATTTACTGTATTGATTTGTGCTCTTTTTTGCTCTACGTTTTTTAATTTTTGGACTAGGAGGTTTTTTCAAATCAATCGAAATTGTTCTCGGGTATTAGAATCAATGAATGGCATTCACTTTTTTCTTTTTTTTCAGAATTTGCAACGCCAGAATGGTGATTTATTGGTTGGTCCTCTGCATATTTTGTATGACTTATTCTATGGTTACAAAATTTAATGTGCTGCACATCAGCGTTGTTTGTTATAGGGTGCCCATACAATTGAACCGTTGCACAATACTCTGTTTCTGCAGAATTTTCATAGTCAAAACGACAGTCGTCTGTTTGACAAACGGTGTGTGTGCTGTTTCCGTTGGATCCTGTTTTTACAACAAGAATACTTTTAGCTTGAATGACTATTTTATTTCTATACATCCAATCTTTTTCCGAGACACGTATCAAAACTTCATTTATTGTATTTAAACTGCTGTTATTCGGACTGTTGCTGGCTATATCGACAAAAACTCTTGATTCAATTCCTTTTTCATCTTTTTTCTTTTCAAATAAAAATAATTTTATTTCTAGGTTCGAATTCAATCTCCTTTCCTTGCTTGATTCGATGTGGGTGCGTTTTTTTAAAACGCTGGTATTACCTCGCTCTTACTTTGATCTACGGCATGAACAGAGCATATTGAAAAAATAATTAAAAAATATATTTTTTGCAAAAACACCTCATTATAAAGCTTCCTATTCTAATTAATTTTAACGATTTTTATATTAAAGGAAAAGTTGTAATCACAACACAACAAAAGACTTTGAAAAGCGCCGAAATATATTCAAAAAAAATGGAAACAACTGTAATTTACTGTTAATATTGGCTTTTTTATAAAAATATTTTGAAAAATAAATCGGACAACAAGCATCTAGTTGCAATCCCCATGGAATGGTTGGTGGCCATGATCAGGCTTAAGGAACACCGGATCAAGTCCGTGAATGCTTCGTTATGTGGCGCGCACCCCACCCATATTCTAATCAGAACAAATGGTCTATAATGCTGTTAAGTTGTTCTTAACCGCATATATCTTATGGCTATTTTTGATAAACCAGCTGCAAACAGCGCGCCTGTTCCGTCTATTCGTGTAGATGCGGAATATATTTCCAATTTGCGCATTAAAAACCCAGATCTCTTGACCTTGCTGCGGGATTCTAATGGCGAAGCAGACACGCAATTGTCGATGAACGTGAATGCACACGCAGCCGGAAATGACACCTATCGCATTGTATTGCAGGTTCGTATTCAGGTTGGTGCAGGAAAAAGTCCAAATTTTTCTATTGACTTGGATTACGAGGGGCTGTTTTGTGTCTCACAGGTCACAGACTCTATTCTTCCCGTTGTGTTGTTTGTAGAATGCCCGCGTTTTTTGTTCCCCAGCGTGCGCCATATCGTAACCACATTGACGCAAAGCAGCGGATTACCCCCATTTCATATGCAGCCCATTAATTTTATGGATATGTTTCAGAAAAAAATGAAGGAACAATCAGAAAAGGGTGCTGGATCGGGCACACAATCAGAAGAGTAATTGCGGTTTGGGGGCCAGGCACTCTTGCAGCTCTGGCGTTTTGGTGGGGCAAGACGGGGCTGTGGGTGTACCCTGTCCCTAGTTTTTGTAATCAGCCAGATCGTTTTTTAGATGATTGTACAACGAACGGTCAGAAGTGCCCTTTCCCTTGGCTGAGCGTACAAAAGGCGTTGGTGTATCGCGATTGAATCCTGCACAGTGCTTTTGGGTGAATGTTACAGCTTACCCCCTCCTATCCTAGAGGGTGCTCCTTTTTCCCTATGGTCATAACAGATGGACAACAGGATACACCGTCATACCCCGTCCACAGGTTTCATTGAATCGTGGCAATCCCTGTCTTTCCAGACGCAGTTCTTGGTCCCTTACCCTTTCTTTTTACACCATTTGGCCAGTAAAACCACCGATCGTCGCCATTGTTGAGCAGGAACAGCCGGAATACCAGCCAGCGTTTCCGCCGTGTGTGTAGAATGCATGACGCCACTTTTAGCTGCAATTTTGGTACCAGCAGCCAAAACAACCCCATTGGCCAATCCAACTTGGCCGCCTAAAACGCAACCATCACCTAGGTGACAACTGCCAGCAATACCGCATTGAGAGGCAATGACTACGTGCTGACCAATATGAACATTGTGGGCAATTTGCACCAAGGAATCGATACGGGTGTGGTTGCCGATCAAGGTGTTGGTGAAACTGCCTCGAGAAATGGTGGTATTGGCGCCAATGTGAACATGGTTTCCCAAAATGACTTTACCCTGGTGAGGGATTTCTAAAAACCCCTGATCATCAATCACAAATCCAAATCCAATATGACCAATGCGTGCACCAGATTGAATATGAACGTGGTCGCCAATGGTGCTGTGTTCAATGCTGACATGGTTTTCAATGGTGGTGTTATGCCCAATAACGACATTTTCACCAATGTGGGTGTATGCTCCGATGCGTGCGTGTGCCTGCACAATCACCTTTTGTTCAATGATAACCCCCGGTCCAATGTGGCATGTGGGATCGATTTGGGCGCTGGCATGAATGTGGGCGCTGTGGTGAATAGAGCAAGGGGTGGAATGTGTGCGCTTGGCATCTAGAAATCGTAACACTTGTACAAACGATCGATAGGGTCTGGGCGTGATCAGTGCCGCCGTATGGGGAGGCAAAAGATGAGCATCCTGGGGCTTAATAAAGCATGCACCGGCAGAGGTAATCAATGATGTATTACCCAATGGGCGTCTGTGTTCATCGGCAAGAAAAGTGACCTGATGGGGCTGAGCGTTCGTAAAGTCCCTGGATAAATCGGTAATCTGCTTGCCCCCAGGCGTATCTTGATCGTCTGCGCCCGTTCTGGGACCCGATTGGGCCTTTGATGTCAG
>VGCF01000044.1 GCA_016870135.1 Alphaproteobacteria bacterium | reverse complement strand
TTTTTCATGTGGATTATTCCACGGATCCTCTAATCGACGCTCTAGGGGGACACGCTGTGCAGAATTGATTGTCCGCGAATCGTCTGTGCGACGATCTGATGGAAAGCGATCGGAAGAATTCACCGTCTATATCCCCCAAAATCTAAATAATTGCAATAAATTATACCGCAAAGTGATCCATCGCACCAGTTCTTTAGACTGTTTAATTTGGAAAATTTCAAAAAAATTAATCAAAACAGTCCAAGATGATATAAAAACAAGGATTTTTATGCGTCCCTCTCATACTGTTCCTATGCTGCTCCTTGTGGCTGTGCTGTCCTTAAAACCGTCTTCTTCCGATCAGGTCTTGTGGTTACTTTATCCTCAATTAATGGATAACAAGGCCATGGAAACGGCAAAAACCAACGCCTCAACGATCAATATCCATTAGAGCGTCTTGCTCATAGAACACCACACGGACCATGTGCGCACAGAGGCGTCCTGGTTGGATAGATTGCCCATGATTTTTTGCATGCTCCCGCCCATATGCAGACACCATGTGGGGCGAAAATGCCAGGCCAACCCCACAGCTGAGGAAAGATACATCTGACTGATTTTTTCAGGGCTGATCTGAAAAAAGGGGGAAAAATCCACAAAACCCACCTGCACCGTGCTTTGGCCCAAGGATTGAATATGCCCTAAGGCACCAGAAAACCATCCGTAAAATCGTCCGTCTGCCCATGGTTTTTTCACCATAACCCCATATTCTTGCACCATACATGAAGTAAAACTCTTGTTCAGTTGCAGGGCTGAATTTTCAGCCAATGCCACCGTCTGTTCATTGGCATCAGTATTGATAAACATGGTTTCCTGGAATGCTTTTCGCCGTTGCCAGGCGTATGCCACACGGCCATAGGGCGCCATATGCCAACCCGAATTCAACTGAAAAACCCATTGTAATTGGGTTAAAACAGACCCCGTATATCCTGAATACTTTTGCTCCGCCTGCATCTGAAACAACGGCACCGTTCGCGTATTGAAATACCGATTTCCAGCAAACACGATGTTTTGTATCCACGACAATCCTAATCCATCCGCACGCTGTCTTTTGACCTGCAATCCGGCCCATCGATAATGGGTGTATTGGGTATTGTAAACCGATTCCCCAAAGTCTTGACTGTACCCGCCCAAAACACCGGCTGACCAGTTTTTACAGCATTCTCGACCATACATCACCCACAACGCTTTTAACGCTGATTGCATCCCCCCACCCGATTGTCCACTGGCCATGGTGTGAACGGTAATGGCATTGGATGTGCCAATGGCCGAATGCTGGGGGCCTTGGCCTTGATGGAACAGGGAAAACAAAGATCGGGGATCTAGACCCAAAGAAATTTGACTGTTTTGCTGAATGCAATCTAGACCGAGCAATTGATTGGCGGCCAAGGGTTGTTCCGTCTCACCAACAACGGCAGTATAGACATACATGTTACCCAAAATCGTTTCGGTTTGGTCTGTGGGAAACCCGGGTAAATTCACTAAAACGTTCTGTGTATTCAACACAATTAACCCCCCTGCATACAGGTTATTTTTTAGAAGATATTGGCTGTCAAATCCGACAGAAAGGCGATCAAAGGGCACAGAACATGCCGTTGTTAAATAGCCATACCCGGTACCAGATCCTTTTTCTGGCCAATCGGATTCTGACAATAAGGTGGCCACATCCACAAGCACCGATTGTCCGTTGCGCAGATCCAGTTTCACCCATAAAACCTGGGGATACGAGGCATTTGGTCCTGCAAAAATCTGCATGCCCACTTTTTGAAAGGGCGACTGTGTCGCGTTAAAAGTCAGGCACCCCGTATTGGTCGGCCATTTCTGGCCCTGCAGAGCAATCCCTTGCCCCATAGATATGCCCGCACTTTTTAACGAACCAGCCCCTGACATCTCCTCTCCTGAAGCAAAAACCCGACCTTGGGTATCGTTTTCCACAGAAATAGCATACCCCCCACAATTCATCACGCCGTTCGTGGCATGATCTTGAAATGTACCCTGTAATCCAGAAAAAGCATCTATCAGCACGGGGGTGTCCTGATTAACCATATCGGCGATGCCCAAAACACAAGGATAAAAGGTATTTTCTATGGTGATGGTTTCACCAGAAGACGTGACGACGCTGTGTTGCACAGAATGGCCCTTGACGGGGGTGTAACAGATCAAAAGTGCAAAATAGCTTGTAAAAAAAAATCTTTGAAACAAAATAACACCAACCAGTCAATGAAAAAATCTTTGAAAAAACTTGGCTTTTATTCCCCCATCATGCCTTGTTCGCGAAAAGAAAAATACCCTTTTTTTCCAATGATGAAATGGTCCAAAACCCGAATGTTAAACGGCAACAAACTGGTTTTTAAGTGCGCCGTTAATTCAATGTCGGCCCGTGATGGTGTGGGATCCCCTGATGGATGATTATGCACCATAATCAACGAGGCTGCATTCACAGCCAGTGCCTGTTTTAATACTTCTCTGGGGTACAAAGCCACCTGATCCAACGTGCCGCCGCTTTGGACATCTTCGCGGATCAAGACATATTTTCGATCCAGAAAAAACAGACGAAATTGCTCGACATCGCTTTGCGCCATCAATAAATGGCAATAATCGATCACCCGTTGAGAATTATTCAACAACGTCCCTTGTTTCACATCATGCAACAAAATACGTCGGGAAACTTCACCCATCAGACGCAACATCACACGCAAGGAAGGGGGGCAATTGGCGTCAGGGGCGTGAATCAGGCGATGCAAATTGCCGTGTTGCAACAACAAGGTTTTGGCCATGGCCTTGACATCTCTGCGCGGATAAATCCAATACAATACCAACTCGACTAACTCGTAATCGGGCATGCTGAGGGCATCTTTTAAAAAGCGTTCTTTCAGGCGCTGTCGATGACCATGATAATGAGGTTTTGTCGTGATTTCCGCCAGCATCAGTCCTCTAATCGTGTAAAAATTTCACACCCTGTGGCCGTTACTCCTACGGTATGTTCGTATTGAGCGGATCGCTTTCCATCGCGTGTTTCGGCCGTCCAACCGTCTTTTAAAATACGCACCTCTGGTCTGCCCATATTAATCATGGGTTCAATGGTAAAAAAATGCCCTTGTTGCAGACATAATCCTGTGCCTGGTTTGCCATAATGCAAAACCTCTAGCGCATCATCATGAAACACACGCCCGATGCCATGGCCACAAAAATCGCGCACAACAGAATATCCCTTGGGTTCCACCAACGATTGTATGGCATGGCCAATATCGCCCAAAAAACAACCGGGTCTAACCAAGGCTATGGCCATATCCAAGGCTTGTTTGGTAATATCCATTAATTTTTGATGCTGGGGCGCGATGGGGCCAATGGCAAACATGGTGCTGGTGTCCCCATGCCAACCATCCACAATCACCGTCACATCAATATTCAAAATGTCCCCTTTTTTCAACCGTTTTGGCCCCGGTATGCCATGACACACCACCTGATTGATGGATGTACACACCGATTTGGGAAATCCACGATAATGCAATGGGGCAGGCACGGCACCATGATCGACGATAAAATCGTGACACAAGGTATTTAATTCATCCGTGGATGTGCCCTCTGTTACAAAGGGGGTAATGTAGTGCAAAACTTGGGCAGCCAGTTTTCCAGCCTTGCGCATACCCACAAAGGCAGAGGCATCATAAAGGGGTGGTTTTTTCAAAACAGTAGACATCAAAAATAATCCTGTATGGGTAATCTTTGTGACAGACTAATCCCCATAGGGGAAACCTGGCAACCATAAGCCAGCATGGTAACCCCAGATTGTATGGCGTGACCAAAAGCCTTTGTATAAGCAGGATCCTTGTCGTGGGCCACAGAAAAAGAGGTACAATCATCGCGTTGCACCACATAAATCATCACCGCACGATAACCTTGGGCCACCAAATCCATCAAAAGATTTAAATGTTTCGTTCCCCGTGTTGTCACAGTATCAGGGAAACAAGCGCTGTCTCCACGACGCCAGTGGACATTTTTCACCTCGACATACACTCCTTTTGTATCCTCATCAGGCCCAGCATCGGCATAAAAATCCAATCGAGAATGCTCGCCCACTGGTATCTCGCTGCGCCAATGTGTGTATAACGACAGCATCTGGATCTGACCCGCATCCAGAGCACCACGAATCAATTGATTTGGTGTTTGGGTATTCACCCCAACCCACGTATTGTCCACAAAAGCCATTTCCCACGTATGGGGATATTTTCTGTTTTTACCATCGCTATGGCTGTACGCCACCACAGATCCTGGATGAATCAAGTCCGTCATGGGCCCTGTATTGGGACAGTGGGCCGTAATGATGCTCTGATCTTGTGTTTCAATATCGGCCATGAATCGTTTATACCGCTGCACCAGATGACCCATTTTCAAACCAGAAGAAAACTGCATAAAATTTTCATAAAATTGAAGCATTTAGCTGATCCCAGCATACGCCCCTTTTTGCCCTCAATTCAAGGGCTGACTCCCACCCATCCAATGGCCAACGCTTGCCTAAACCAGAACGACAGGATTAGACTGGGAAACAACAATGATTGCTCTGACCACACCCCATCATGTCTGAATCATCATCGACCCATTGGGCGCCAGTGTGGTCAAAACAAATGATGGAAACCCACGGTTTGTTTCTGGTGTCCACCCCCATTGGTCATTACGAGGATATCACGCTGCGGGCATTACAAACATTACGCCAGGTGGACGGTATTTTATGCGAAGATACCCGAACCACACGCCAATTGTTGAACCATTACGGCATTTCAAATCCTTGTTACAGTTATCATGCGCATAACGAACGAGAAAAGTTAAACGGCATTATGGCCCGCCTGATCAAAGGAGATCGTCTGGCTCTTGTCAGCGATCGTGGAACGCCTTTGATCTCAGATCCTGGGTTGATGTTGGTCCAACGCTGTTATACTGAATCTATACCTGTGCATATGATTGGCGGGATCAGCTCTGTCATTCATGCCGTTGTGTTATCTGGTTTAGCCGGTGGTCCATTTTACTTTCAAGGCTTTATGCCTGTGAAAAAAGCACAGGAAACGTGGAATGTTCTAGCCAATATGTCTGCACCTGTGGTCTTGTTTGTCGGACCCCATGATTTGTCACGCCTTGTGGCGGATGCTCTTGCTGTGTTCGGAGATCGTGAGGCCTGTTTGCTAAGAGAAATGACGAAAAAATTTGAACAACGCCTGATTTTACCCTTATCACAATTGCACCAATGGGTTCAACAGGCCCATCACTTGGGCGAATGCGTTTTGGTCATATCGGGTAAACCACCCATCATCCGCATGAAACAGTCCAAGTATGTCAAAGACGCCCCCATCGAGTATGTGGATTCCCTGGATCAGGCACAGGTGAATGGATGAGTCTGTCCTTTACCATCATCACCCTGTTTCCCGATATGTACCCTGGGCCCTTGGGATGCTCTTTACTGGGAAAAGCCTTGGCATCAGGCTTGTGGCGATTACAAACGCTGGATTTACGCACCTATGGGTTGGGCCGGTATGGATCAGTGGATGACACCTGTTATGGCGGTGGGGCAGGCATGGTGATCCGAGCTGATGTGGTGGATGCCGCATTACGAGACGCCATTGTTGACCTGAATCATCCCACAATGATTTACATGACGCCGCGTGGTCGAACCATGGCCCAGAGCGATTTTCAAACCCAAGTCCAATGCACCAAAGATGTGGTGATTTTATGTGGCCGATACGAAGGTGTGGACCAACGGGTATTGGATTTTTGGAATTTTCAGGAATTGTCTCTTGGTGATTTTGTATTATGCGGCGGAGACATTCCCGCCATGGCTTTTATCGAGGGGTGCGTCCGTTTGTTGCCTGGGGTTTTGCATAATCCCGATTCGTGCGTGACCGAGAGCTTTCAAAGCCCACTGTTAGAGCACCCCCTGTACACTCGGCCAGCCCTATGGAATGGGGTTGCAGTTCCGCAGGTGCTAATGTCGGGTCATCATGGCCAAATCCAGGCCTGGCAACACGCGCAATCGACAGAACATACCAAAAAAGTCCGTCCTGATTTATGGAAACAGTATACCTCACAACCCACAGAATAAGGGGTCGCA
>VGCF01000043.1 GCA_016870135.1 Alphaproteobacteria bacterium | reverse complement strand
TTTACCTGTAGAAACAGGGCAAAACGAACCCGGTTCACCTGCAAATAAAAAGAAAAACAAACCCGGTTTACCTGTAGAAACAGGGCAAAACGAAACCGGTTTACCTGTAGCTCTAAAAAGACGAACAGGGCAAAACAAAAACGGTTTACCTGCAAATAAAGAGCAAAACAAAAACGGTTTACCTGTAGAAACAGGGCAAAACGAACCCGGTTTACCTGTAGATCTAAAAGGACAAAAAACAGGTGAACAACAAGAAATAGTGGTTACGGCACCTTGTACAAAGCAGGAAAATCAGACGAAGTTGAAAGAACAAGTCTTTAAGATACTCTTCACACCTTTTGAAAATTCATTAGATCAAAAAACGCACATATTGATTGAAGGTACATTAGATGACACAGATTTTCTAAAATATTTTCAGGATTATTTCAATGTTTTGAAGAACAAAATAGAGTATTTAAAATCAATGATGAAAGAAAGGACTGGGAAATCAGAAGAGGTAGATCTTATTTTTGACAAAAAAATCAAAGTATTGATTTCTCAACTAGACCCCTTAATGCTGTACAATAAAGAAAAAATTGATGAAATAAAGGGTGAAAAATTATCATATTACGATGAAGAAATAAAGATCTTTTATTTTTGGAGGTCTAATAGCGAGAATGGGAGGTCTAATAGCGAGAATGTTATTGATCCCTTATTCAGACTGGCACAATATTATTGCAATATATTTGCATACAATTGCGACCCAGAAAGGTTTATTCAGTCTTGGGAAAACGAGAATAAAAAAACAACTGAAGTAAATAGAGAAAAGTATTTAAATGAACAAGGCGATGATAGCAATTCTAACCAATCAATCAATTGTATCCTTAGAGAACAAGAGAAAAATAAATGGAATATAAATCGCAGAGCAGAATGGGTAGGTATACCTGATTTCAATGAGAACAGAACAACAAGCACACATACTATTAACTACACCGGTATTGTGGGGTTTGATGAACACGAATTAGTTGAATCTCCTGTTGGTAGAGGTATCTTTTAACTCTATAGGAACAGAGGCGATCGTTCCCCCATCAATGGGGCGCGTACAGGGCAAATAAGAGAGATGGGGGCCACAAGAGAGCCCCCTCCTCTTTTTATACGTCTTTTGAAAACAGCGGGGTTGGTTGCCCAATACAATCGATCAACAGGTCAGCGCCAAGACATGAAAAAAACCCAGCATCCAACTTAGCTGTGGCACCATTTTCTATATTGGACACCTGACCACTGCGCTCTGAACCACCATCAGTCACATGGCCAGATTCCACACCGCCGCCCGTTAGATCCTGTATGGCACCCGGTAATCCCAGTTGAGTCCAGATGGATTGGGCCGTAGCGGGTATCACAGGCCACAAGGCAATGGCCACATCACGTAAAAAAATGACCAGAGCACACAGACCATGACGCATGGCTTGCTCGGCCGCCATATCACCAGAGCGTGCCAATTTGAACAAGGCCCATGGAGCAAGTTCGGCCATATAGACATTGCCCTTTGTAATACCTGAATAGACGGATTCCAAATAAGCATAAATGTTTTGCTCCTCTATATGATGAATCCAGCCACTGGACTGTTCAGATGCCCATTCACGTATGACGTCTGCACCCCTATGCAGACAGGCGTATTCAGAGTCTGCAACAGCACCACCAGACCAAACGGGCATGACGCTGTCCAAACGATTCTGGATAAAGGACAACACCCGATGAACTAAATTACCCAAACCATCGGCCAGTTCATGATTACAGCGCTGTTGAAATAACGCCTTGGAAAAATCACCATCCTGACCAAATCGTACATGGCGAAACAGAAAATATCGCACACGATCGACACCATATTGATCGATCAAGGCAAAGGGATCAATGACATTACCCAATGATTTTGACATTTTTTGCCCCTCACTCATCCACCACCCATGGGCAAACAGCCGTTTAGGGGGCATCAATCCCGCAGCCATCAATAATGCGGGCCAATACACCGCATGAAAGCGCAAAATATCCTTGCCTATCAGGTGAATAGACTCTTTCCAATGCTCTTGAAATTCTGGGCCGTCACTGTCGGGATACCCCAATGCTGTTAGATAATTGGTCAATGCATCCACCCAAACATACATCACATGATCCGACCCTGGAATGCCAATCCCCCACGTCATTTTGGATCGTGAAACAGCCAAATCGCGTAAACCGCTGTTCAAAAACGATATGACCTCGTTGTACCGACTGTCTGGGCCGATTGCTTCGGGATGATCGCGATAATAATCTAACAGAGGCTGTTGAAATTGGGATAAGCGAAAAAAGTAACAGGGCTCTTGGACCCATTCTACGGGTGCACCCGTTGGTGCTATTTTACCGTTGGGGCCATCGGCTAGTTCCGATTCATCGTAATACGCTTCGTCACGAATAGCATACCATCCGGCATAATGATCCAAATAAATGGCACCGGTTTGTTCTAAACGGTTCCACAGGGCGGTGGCGGCCCGATGGTGGCGTTGCTCTGTTGTGCGAATAAAATCATCCGTCTGTACATGGGCAACCTGGATTAAATCTTGAAAAGCTTTGGCCATGACATCAACATACTCTTGGGGCAAAAGACCTTGCTGGCGTGCGGCTTGGTCCACCTTGGCCCCATGTTCGTCCGTACCCGTCACAAATTTGACCCGATGGCCCAATAATTTATAGAATCGAGCCAAAATATCCCCGGCCACACTGGTATACAAATGGCCCAGGTGGGGTCGATCGTTGACATAGTAAATGGGCGTTGTGATATAACGAAAAGGTACAGGAATCATGCAACACAATGAAAAAGCTCTTTGACCTAGACTTCATGAAATCGGATAAAAAGTCAATGCAATAAACAGAATGGATCAACCATGGGGATGCACCATAAAGAGGGTGGCCTCCAGGAAAACAAATGGATTTCCCTAAGCCACCCCGGGGGAGATTAAAACCAATAATCACGCGATGGTTTAATACACTCCGTTTTCCTTAGAATTCATATACTGTCTCAGTCTTGTGGATTTATGTTTGTAACTCTTGTGATATTTATATTTGTAAAATTTGTAAGTTGTGTTTCCAAGGTGTCCTTTAGATCGAAGAGTTGCAACAACGCTTTATTAACATTTATTTTGAACAAACTGCATTCTATATTATTTTTATTTGTATTGCCAGTCTGTTCTTGGACAACATCATTCTCGAGCCGCTTAATTTCACGCTCTAATACAGTCTTGGCATATTTTTCGAATGCATTAGATTCTGTGTAAATGTTATTTGTATTGTCATTCTCTTTTTCAAAACTCTTTCTGATCGGCTCGAATTCATCTGAAGACTTTATGCAATCGCTCAACATATTTATGCACTTGCTCACCGTGCCTGGTTCTGGATTACGCTTACAACTTCCGCTTGTAAGGTATTTTATGGTACTTAAAATATCTGTGTAGTCTGTTTTATCGAATGCGTATTGGCCGGTCAATGCTTCTGTGTATGTTTTTATTAGTTTTGTAAAAAAAGAGTCTATCACACTTTGTGATGGATAAACCGCAAAATCTTGGCGCGTCAGGTGTTTTAAAACAGAATCATAATCCTTGATCTTCTTCTTCTCCGCCTGCTGTAAGCTAGAATCTTTTGCTTTGTTCATGTTCTTGACACTCTGTAGATATTGAACTGCCTTTGACGTAAAAAGCTTGTCGATGACCTCTTGTGATGGTCGAACTGCACACTCTGGGCTCGTCAGGTATTTTAAAAGAGAATTCCTCAAATTCTTGATCCTACCCTGCCCTCCTTCGTTCATGCTCCCAAGCTCTGAGACAGAGGTTGTGGAGTCCATCACCATTTCTAAGAATAAACCCATCATTTTTGCTTTATAAGCAATATCGTCTGGTTCAGTATGACAATCCGTGCTTATAAGGTACTTGACTATATCAAGGTCGTTTTCGCTTCCGTTCAGTGCGGCGTCCACTGCTTTATTTAAAACAGAACCCCACATCTTTGGTGCTATCTTCTTCGTCAGCTCTTTTATGATCTTCATACGCATATGACCCGCATTGCTTGTAACCACTGTATCGCAAGCGGCATTCCACATCTCTCGCGATATCTTCTTCGGCAGATCTTTTGTGACAACTTTTGGAGGTAGGTGTTTTATATTATTCTGTTGGAAAAGTTCAGAATCTTTTACCTCACTCCCTTCACTAGGGTATATTGTTAAGGTCTTCTTTAGATTTAAAATTGCAGGATTTTTGTACTCATTGTTCAAGCCTTGTATCATCTTTTTTAAGTCTGCACTGTTTGGCTTCTGATTCTGATAGGCATCCCGCCATATTTCTTTGGTCTTTTCAGTTTTAGTCTTTAATACATCCGTTCTGATCTGCTCGAATTTATCTAAAACTGTTATGCAATCTCTCACCGTGTCTGGTTCTGGCTTACGGTTACAATCTCCGCTTATAAAGTATTTTATTGTACTTAAAACCTCTCTGTAGTCTGTCTCTGTGTAGTCTGTTTTATCGAATGCGTATTGGCCGGTCAATGCTTCTGTGTATGTTTTTATTAGTTCTGTGTATGTTTTTATTAGTTTTGTAAAAAAAGAGTTTATCACATTTTGTGATGGATAAACCGTAAGACCTGGGCGCGTCAGGTCTTTAAAAAAAGAATCATAATCCCTGATCTTCTCCTCCTCCTGCTGCTGTAAGTCAGACACTCTTCCTTCGTTCATGTTCTTGACACTCTGTAGATATTGATCTGCCTTTGCTTCAAAAATCTTGTCCCTGACCTGTACCGAATCTTCTAATTTAATCTCTTTTTCCAAATGCTCTTTAGCATTCATCGCTGCTATTTCAGAATACCACTCTTTGATTGCAAGGTACTTGACTATAACAAGGTCGTTTTTGCTTCCCTTCTGTGCGGCGTCCATTACGTTATTTAAAACAGAACCCCACATCTCTGGTGCTATCTTCTTCGTCAGCTCTTTTATCATCTCCGTACGAATATGACCCGCATTGCTTGCAAGCACTGTATCGCAAGCGGCATTCCACATCTCTCGTGATATCTTCTTCTTCAGATATTTTATGATAACTTTTGGAGGTAGGTGTTTTATATGATTTACCATCATCCAAAATGTTTTTGATTGCTCATTAGGTGCAAAGTGTTGGAAAAATTCAGACTCTTTTACCTCACTCCCTTCATTATGTTGAAGGTATATTGTTAAGGTGTCCTTTAGATTTGAGACATAGTTCAACTCGCATCTATTTAAAGCTTTTATACAATCTCTCACCGTACTTAGGTCTGGATTACGGTTACAATGTCTGCTTATAAGGTGATATGTTATGTCATGGAGAGAACGATCTGAGTCTGATAATTCGGCTCGGTACCAATTGTTTTCTGTGTATGCTCTTATTAGTTTTTTAAAAAAACAGTTTATCAGATATTGTGATGGCCCAATACTGCAATAATCGTCTCTAGTCAGGCAATCTATAACATAAGTAGCCTCCCTGATCTTCTCCTCCTCCTGCTGTAAGTCAGACACTCTTCCTTCGTTCATGTTCTTGATACTCTATAGATATTGATCTGCCTTTACCGTAAAGGTGCTGTCCACATGCTCTTGTGGTGATGGATTATTATCATCCGAGCGCGCCACGCTTGCATACCTAGAAAACGTAGAATCCACACCATAAACATTCATACCAAGCACAAACAATGCACAAAACAGTTGAACTGTGTTTTGTTTCAATTTTTTTAAACGCATATTGTTTTTAACTGTAGTTTTTTTACTACTAATAATTTATATAAAAATATTTAAAACGTCAACATTGTTTAAAACATACACAAAACATTAACAGGCAAAAATAGACCTGATGCATAAAATAATCCATACGCCAATCAATACGTATCAATGGTATATGATATCCTCGGTATGACGCACATGGTTAACACAGCCAAGAAAAGAGGACCGTGAATCCTGGATCCACGTTGATGATCATGGGGATATGGTCAGTAATATAGCAGGGGCCTGCACCCATGGGGATGCACCATAAAGAGGGTGGCCTCCAGAAATCTACCACCGCGCACAGCATTTGAACAAGAGTCCGCACAGCGCAGCCATACCCTGCCCCGCTCATACTTTTCCAGGCATGAAGGTGCAGAGCAAAGGTTCAGCTGGGATATGCAGGCTTTATGCCTTTAGGGATTTTTGCGCCTCATCCAAACGAGAA
>VGCF01000042.1 GCA_016870135.1 Alphaproteobacteria bacterium | reverse complement strand
AAATCCCCCATGCATCAACACTTACAGACTGAGTCCCTTGGCCATCGTGGGGCGTGGGAATAAGACAAATCTCCAGCAGCCAAAACATCAACAATGTGGTACCATAAGTCATTCTATGTTCTATGGAGGGTTTCAATGAAATGTGGTATTGTGGGGCTGCCTAATGTGGGAAAATCCACATTATTTAATGCTTTAACGCAAACAGCGGCCGCCCAAGCATCCAATTATCCGTTCTGCACCATAGAGCCCAATACAGGCACGGTGTGTGTACCGGACCAGAGGTTGAAGGCGTTGGCTGAACGGGATGGATCTCGGGCCATTGTTCCAACCCAATTAACCTTTGTGGATATTGCGGGCTTGGTGCGTGGGGCCAGCAGTGGTGAAGGTTTAGGCAACAAATTTTTGGGCCATATTCGGGGTGTAGACGCCATTATCCAAGTGGTGCGTTGTTTTCATGACGACAACATCACCCACGTAGGGGGGGTTATTGATCCTTTATCCGATATTGCAGTGGTGGAAACCGAGCTGTTGTTGGCTGATTTGCAAAGTTTAGAAACCCGATTGGGGCGCAAGAAAAAAGAGGATCTGCACCCGTTGTTAACCAAGGCACATGCGGCATTACAAAAAGGCCAATGGGCCAGAACAATTGCGTGGGAGGCCAGCGAACACAATGATGCCAAACATTTAGACTTATTAACGGCTAAGCCTGTCATTTACGTGTGTAACATTGGTGAATCCAATCCCGATATGGCATTGGTGGCGCGCGTACAAGAGTATGGACGCTCTGTGGGGTGTCAAAGCGTGGTGTTGTGCAATGAACTAGAGGCCCAAATTGCTCAAGTGCCGGAACAAGAGCGTCAAGAGTTGTTGGAAAGCATGGGAATGACTCAGACGGGTTTGGCCACCATGGTGCGTGCGGCCTATGATGTATTGGGGTTAATCACTTTTTTTACCTCTGGACCAAAAGAGGTGCGCGCCTGGACGGTTCGTGAAGGAGCCTGTGCTCCCGAAGCAGCAGGTGTTATTCATACTGATTTTCAAAAAGGATTTATTCGGGCCGAGGTGGTCGAGTATGCCGATTATATTGCCTTTGGCACCGATCAGGCTGTCAGAGACGAGGGAAAAAAGCGTGTTGAAGGCAAAGAATACAGGGTGAAAGATGGGGACGTTATGCACTTTTTGTTTAATGTCTAGGGGGATGGAGGTATGTCCCCCCCATTACTGCCAAGGGCATTATTCCACAGATTGCAGCAGCCTTTGACGCTTCGTCCTTAACAGATCCATCTGTTCATCCTTTTGTTCTTGATCGTAATACATAGTATTGCTGATTTCCTTCTTTTTATAGCAACAGGGGAATAAGCAACTCAACAAACGACTACAAAAGCCCTCTTCTTCGCCTTTTCTGCTGCCTTGAGTATTCTCATTTTTCTTCTCATTTGCCCTGTGTGGCTCGGGGCCCTTTTTGTCGTTGAGTGGTTTGCTTGATGATTCTGACAGGGGGTTTATATGAAAGGATTGGGTGTCATCATTACGCTGCTCATGCGGATACTGTGACCAATTGATCGAGGTGGTTACCGAGTCTGCTGCATTCCCCTCGTCCTCTTGTTTTGCATAGCGAGTACTGACTTGTAGGTTACTACTGATGGGGAAATAGACCACCTCACCATTTTTAAGCTGCTGATACTGCACAGTATCGGTGGAAATCGCGTCGATGACGTCCATTTTATTGTTATTGCTCATTTCTTTAACCATTTTTGGCCGTGTCTTGGAAACCTGAAACTCTTCGCCGTTGATGTCCTCTGTTGTGCTTAGTTTGTACCCCTCACTGTAAATAATTGGTTTTCCATTTTCTGTTGTACTGGCAAGACCATTTTTTTGTAGAACTTTTTGGCTGCCTGGATTCCTTTTCTTAGTAAAAAACTCATTACCAATTTGTTGGTCCCCGCTATCCTCATGACCAATCGATGCACCACCACTCGATGCACCACCGTCATCTTGACCATCCCTGTCTGGTAACTCTTTGTGGGATGTGCTGTAGCCTCCTCCGGCATTGACCATAAGGTTTAATGGCAGATTCATCAAGACAATCAATATTTTTTTTCCATACGTCATGGTGTGTATAGGGTTTGTAAAGGAACATGATCAGCCTATACCACAAAAACTGAACAAACCTTTAAAATCTGCGCTCTGTTTGGTGATTAAGGTAAAAGGGTATCGATGTGGTGCAATACAGCCTTCAATCCGGTTTTTTGTGTGGCGCTCGTCCATAATCCTGTGGTGTCATCTTGGGTATGTGGAACCAAATCGGCTTTGTTCCACACCTCGATCAGAGGTTGAGAACAGCGCAAATCCTTTAACAAACTCAACACGTCCTCTTTTTGTAACGCACTGGTCGTGCAGGCGATGTCCCGGATATGAAGAATCAGATCAGCTTCTTGAATTTCCTCTAGCGTAGCCTGAAAAGCCAGCTTTAAAAAGGATGGCAATTCAGATATAAAGCCCACCGTATCCGTTAAGAAGGCAAATTGTCCAGACGGCAGACGAATTTTGCGAACCGTGGGGTCTAGTGTGGCAAAGGGCATGTCTGCACATAAAATATCTGCACCCGTCAGAGCACGAAAAAGAGTGGATTTTCCAGTGTTTGTATACCCAACCAACGCCACCGTTGGGAAATCTTGACGAGATTTTCGGTGCAAGGTCCTGGTTTTGCGAACTTGCTCTAATTGCTTTTTAATTTTCAGAATGTTGCTGTCTAAAATGCGTCGATCTAATTCCAACTGGGATTCGCCTGGGCCGCCTAAAAAACCAAAACCTCCCCGTTGGCGCTCTAAATGAGTCCAGGCCCTGACAAGTCGGCTTTTTTGATACAAAAAAGAGGCCAGCTTGACTTGCAATTGACCTGCTGCTGTACGTGCCCGTTGTTGAAAAATACGTAAAATCAAGGCGGTACGATCCAAAACGTCACATTGCCATGTTTTTTCCAATACCCGTTGTTGAATCGATGTCAGATCAGGGTCCATAATCACCATTTGGATGTCTTGGGCCTTGATGGCGGACGTTATGCGTTCGACCCATCCTTTGCCTAAAAACGTTGCTGGATGGGGAGGGCGTCGTAGACGACAGACGTGGGTTTCGATTAAATGCCATCCCAGTGCTTTGACCAAACCCTTGTTTTCTGCCAATCGTGCATCGTGCTTTACCGTCAGTGGCCCACTTTCTGATCGAATCAGCAGGACGCGCAAAGGGGGAAGGTTATGGTTCTTTTTCCCATCCCATTGTTTTGCCATGCTGGCATCGCAATAGGTCAGGAGATCGCAGGAATCGTTTTCCATTATTTTACTCCTATCAATGTCATTAAATCTTTAAATAAAACTTCCCGCACTTCATTGTCCTCGCGCAGTGATTCTTTTATTTTTTGCATATGCTGGTTGTCAGTATTGATCAAAGAAGGATCATATTCAAAGTGTACTCCTGATAATAAAACTTTTCCTTTACCGTAATGTATGAAAATAAGCGCTGGAAGACCATGATCATACGTTCCAATAACCCGAGTATTGGGGTATTGTTCGGCATTCTGAAAAAATCCACTACCATTATAAAACACTATGGTTTTTTTGACATTGGGCAAGGTGGTATAGAGGGTTACAGCTCTGCCGCCACTTTGCGTGTTGTGATCATATGGTGCTAAAATAGGGCCAATGGCATGCCCCTTAAAAAAGCCTAATTCCCTGCTTTCCAAGACTTCTGATGGACCATTTTTATCAAATTCTACATAAGAAGAGCCATAGTATGATCCTGCGCAAATTCCAAGAAAAGATCCACCCTCTTTCACATATGTTTGAATCACCTCATTGCCCTTACCATTTAATTTTTTGACATAAAGCAAGTCAGCGCCACCAGGTATAATCAATACGATTGCATGTTTATTCCAAACCCCTTCTTTGACTTTTTCAGAATTTATTGTTTTTACACTATAATTTTTTATTAATTTTTGAAATGTGGATAGTATTTGGTTTAAAGAATTTTTTCCTACTCCTTCATCTTCGTATACATATACCGTGCTCCTCTCTTGATCACAGGTGTTTGATGCAGTAAACACACTAAACATAGGGTAAAAAGGTGTTAAAAGTGTTTTCATAAAACGACGCCTGCAAATGCCGTATAGGCAATACAACAGATCTGTCAAAAAAGTTGGTTTTGGGAGATCTGAAAAACCCTATACAACAAGGATTGACGCAGAGCCGCTGGTCTTGGGCCGCTGTGGTTTCTTGAATGAACCCGATGCCTGGATGATCGGCAAGTTTCTGATGCATCAGATTCTGGGCAGATGGGGCATTAAACTCTGTTTTGGCCGCATAGAGATAATCATAACTGCAAATTTTATACTTATAATAATATAAGTCAAGAAGATATGGATAGTCAATATCAGGAAAGTATATATTACAAGTTATTTTTATGATTTGATTGATAAAAAAATATTTTTTCTAGATTTTTAAATGGGCTGGCAATGGCCTACTCTTTCACGCCTTAAGACGTAATACCATCAGTGCTGAAAGTTTTCACGTTCGAGTTCGGAATGGGATCGTGTGTTCCCCTCTCGCTTTAACCACCAGCCCACCTAACAATCTACAAACACTATGCCTGGATTTTGCGGCGCCGTCAATACCCTTTTTTAAAAAAGTCCATTTTTTATCAGCACCCCATGGTTACGACCTGTACCATAGTACAAACACGGGCAAAACGTCTTTTAAAACGACCCAAAGCCTAGGGGAAAAGTGAATCAGATCGCTGGATTAGAACGGCGATGGCTTGTTGTGAAACAACTGGGGTGTACGCATTGATGATAAAGGTCCATGACCGGACATGGCGAGAAATCGCTGTTGTGTGATGCTGTTGTGTGATGCCGTTGTGTGATTGCTGGGAAGAATCAATAATACAGTCACCCCAGAAAACAGCATCGCCCAGAAAGCAACCACTGCGCAGGCCCTTCTTATGCGCAGTTGCCAAGGGAACCTCTAAAAAGCAGCGCTCGTCCTGTTTCCTCGCTCAGCGTTCATCCTGTTTCCCATTGATTGGTCTCTGCTGTAAGTCCTAAAAATTGTGCACCCGTGCAAAAAACCTGGGGGTACTGGAGGGGATCGACCGTTTCTGCGCGTATTTCCATGACAACAATCAATACACAATCAAGTGTTCAAACAAAATCTTGCGAGCTTTGGCTTGACTGTAGGCGTTTGGTTTGACTGTAAGATGATTGACATACAGCACAACGCATTGAAGGTTTTTTCGAGATCTCTTGATCCATAACGGACATAGAAATAGATGCAAATGATAATAGAAAATAAAATATAGTTTTCTATTATTTTCTATTATTTCACGTTAGCAATCAAAAACAAAAGTTTTAAAAAATGATATAATTGTAATCAGATTTTTAAATGGGCTGGCAATGGCCTACTCTTTCACGCCTTAAGACGTAATACCATCGGTGCTGAAAGTTTTCACGTTCGAGTTCGGAATGGGATCGTGTGTTCCCCTTTCGCTTTAACCACCAGCCCACCTAACAATCTATGAACACTATGCCTGGATTTTGCGGCGCCGTCAATACCCTTTTTTCATTTTCTTAAAGATTTTTTTGCCCAAAGTTTTCTCCCAAAGGATGGTGTTTTGTCAACAGTTCCGTCCAACGCTCTGTTTGCACGTGGGTGTAAATTTGAGTGGTGGAAATATCTTGGTGTCCCAGCAAGTGTTTTAACGTCATTAAATCCACCCCTCTGTGCAGCAAGTGTGTGGCAAAGGCATGGCGCAATCCATGGGGGCTGATGGATTCAGGGTCCATGCCGCAGGACAGGGCGAGTTCCTTCAGTAATTGTCCAATGCGTTGACGTGTGACGTGGCCGCTCTTGCCGCGCGATGGAAACAAAAAGGGGCTTTGGGCCTTTGGCGAATTCAAAAAACAAACCCGTACGGCCAAGTAACGATCCAGCGCCACCACGGATTGCGGTGTAAAAAACACAAAACGTTCGTGTCCTCCTTTTCCTTTGATGCGCAAATTGGGGGCCGCATCGTTTAGGCGAAACAAGGGCAACGAGAGTAGTTCTGATATGCGCATACCTGTGGCATAGAGCAATTCCAGGATGGCCGACAGGCGAATACCCTCTGGTGATGGGTCTTTTTGCGCCCATCCCAGCAATGTGGCCATGCTATCTACGCTAAGAGGTTGGGGTAATGGTGCGCGATACGGTGGATTTTTTAACCCTTGCCAA
>VGCF01000041.1 GCA_016870135.1 Alphaproteobacteria bacterium | reverse complement strand
CATGATGATCGAACCCTAAGGTTGTTTCATGGGTATCTCGGGTTCTTCATCCCTGTTCAAATAACATCGCAGGTAATTTGGCGGAGAGAGAGGGATTCGAACCCTCGATACAGGTTAAGCTGTATAACGGTTTAGCAAACCGTCGCCTTCAGCCACTCGGCCACCTCTCCAATACATATCCATTATACAGTATTTAAATGGGAAAAAAAAGCTATGATTGGGGGGTTTTTGTTTCTTTTTTGCATAATTTTGAAAAGGGCCAAAAAGACCAAAAGGACCAAAAAGAACTGGATGGCCGATAATTCAATTTGATTTTACACCACTCTCGACACAGGTGTCGGGTTAATGCCACAGAGGGCAGAAAATCTGGATAAATGCGCTCCATGGTCTTCGAGTCTGGAAATACGGCAGTATTAGAATACACCTCTGGGGCAATCATAGGGTAGGACGCCGGTACAGCATTGGCGGCCTTGACGATATTGGTGCACTGGGCAATGTTTTGTGGACGCAAGATGAAATTCAAGAATAGGTGAGCATTTTTTGGGTGTTGCGCGTTGTGCGGTATGGCCATCATGTCAATCCAGATGACACTACCTTCTTTGGGGATGACATAACAAATGTTTCTGGATGGATTGGTGTTTTCTTCTCTGGCCATTTGCACATAGGTGGAAAACCCCTGGATTAATTCGCTGTTGCCCGTTACCAAATTTTCCACCTGTTTTGACCCCTCAAAGGCATGAATATAGGGTCTAACCTTCATCATTTGAGCAACAGACTTATCCCAAAGGGCAATGTCCTGACTGTTTGGGGATAATCCCAAGTACAGTAAAGCAGCCTGCAACACATCAGTTGCGGAATCCAGTAAAAAAATGTGTCCTTCTTGCAGTAAATAAGACCAACGCGGATCAAAAATCAAGGCCCAGCTGTCCAGAGGGGCATCTGGGGCCCTGGCCAAAATGGCATTGCGGTCGTATCCTATACCTGTTGTGCCCCACATATACGGAATACCGTATTTTAATTGAGAGTCGGCATCACCCAGCTTTTCACAAAGTTTGGGATTAATATGCTCAATATTAGGAATCAGGGCCTTGTTTATGGCCAAAAATCGACCCGTGTGGATGCCACGAGCAAATACGGGCCAAGCGGGTGCCACCACCAGATCGTATTGTGTATCCAGTAACAGCTGCGCCTCTAGGGATTCCACGCTGTCATAAGTCGTATACACCACGCGAATACCTGTTTCATTTGTAAATTGGTCAATCAATACTTTTGGAAAATAATCGGCCCAATTGGACAGGTATAAAACTTTTTCCCGTTCCCCTGAATTCTGAACAGATTCCCCAGATCCGTGGTTTTTATGCGTGCAATACAGTGGCAGGGTGCAAAAAAAACCAAAAATAATTACCCCTATTTTTGAGTATGGTTGCATAAAAAAATACCGACAAAACATCCCCTTTATTTCAGCATGTTGGGGCACCCGGCGCAAGGTCTTTTTTATGATGCCCTTGGTTATAGTGATGAACAAGAGTGGCGTTCAGATCAAAGCGCTCTTGGGCATAATACAGCAACCGCTCAATCAACGCCTTTGGGGACAGGCCTTCTTTTTGCCACAGCTGAGAATACAGGCTGATGGCGGTAAATCCGGGCATGGTGTTCAGTTCGTTGATGAACACACCCTCTGATGTCACAAAAAAGTCAATACGTGCCAGTCCAGAGCACGTCATGGCATGAAACGCCCGCAGTGCCAGGGCGCGTACGCGTTCTTGGGTTGCGGCATCAATGGTGACAGCCGTGACATGAACATTGGCTTGCTTTTCTTGTGGATCAAGGTATTTTGCCTCGTATGAATACATTTTATCGGCATTATGCACCACAATTTCTCCTACACCAGAGGCCACAGCACACCCATTACCCAAAATGGCACACTCTACCTCTGCCCCTGTCATGGCGCGCTCGATCAGAATGCGATTGGCGTACATGAAGGCCCGCTTGACCATCTCGTCATAATCCTTTTCCTGGTCGACCTTGGATATACCCACAGATGATCCGGATGTGGCTGGCTTGATGACCAAAACATGGGATTGCAGATCATGACAAGCCGCAGCATAGGTTGGAATGGTGTCCGAACGAGACAGAGTCAAAAAAGGAACAACGGGTAAACCATTGGCTTGTAAAATCTGTTTGGTTGCAATTTTATCCATACAGGCGGCCGATGCAAACACATCATTACCGACATAGGGCAAGTTCATATGGTCCAGAAAACCCTGGATACGGCCATCTTCTCCGCCTGTTCCATGAATAACCGGAAAAACCATGTGAATGGGTTCGCAGATGTGCTCTCCTGCCAAAGCCGTTAGTCCCTGATGGTGTCGCAAATACACAGGGTTTCCCCGATGCTCACCCTCCAAAAAGGCTTGATAGGGGACATGAATCCACTGACGATCGTGGCCCACAATCACCACCGCAATGCGATACTCTGTTGCATCGATGTGCTGTGCGACAAAGCGGGCACTGTTGAGAGAAACCTCGTGTTCCACGGAAAATCCACCGCACAAGAGCAAGATCGTTCCTTTGGATGGGGGTGCTGGGTTTAGCGTGATCATGATGCAGAGGCAACTGTTTTCTTTACTGATAACGGTTTTACCAGGATCTGTCTAGGTGCACAACCCGTAATGGCAAGCCTGGGCTCCCTGTTGATCTCTTTTTTGGTTCGCGTGAAAAAATCCTATATTTTTTATTTTTCCATCTAGACTTTTTTGAAAAAATGCGTATCCTTATAAATGAATACGCCCTCTTCGTCTAGAGGCCTAGGACATCGCCTTCTCAAGGCGGTAACAGGGGTTCGATTCCCCTAGAGGGTGCGTGTTTTCGTAAGTTTTTTGACCTCATTTAAAACTTATGCTTGGCAATAACCGAGATCCAGAAGATTTTCTGTTTTTTGGTTGTTTCCATAAAAATACGGTCATTTTTCCTTCATCATCATCTGTTCCTTTTCCAGTCCATTATGGGCGGCACGAGCACGGACTTTTCATGGCCTTTCCTACTCTAGGGGGTGGCTGTTTTCATTCAAAGACGATCTACACTCTGTTTTAAAAATGGGTTAAGATATGATAAATATAATAAGAGACCGGTCATGTCCCTCAGCCTGGAAAAATTAGAGCAATTTGTAGAACGTTTGGAAAATTTGGATGAGCAAAAAGCAGGGATTATGGAAGATATCAGCAACACCATGGCCGAAGCCAAGGGAGAAGGATTTGATGTCAAAATTTTGCGTCAAGTGTTGCGGGTTCGTAAAATGAAACCCGAAGAGCTTAACGAGCAGGAAGAATTGCTGCATTTGTATCTCAGTGCGCTGAGGAGATAGGGTTGGAAAAACACAGTCGTCGCCGAATACATGATGCGTATAAAAAGGCGACCTGTGTTTTTTATCCTTGGGCGCCCACATCGCTTTGCGTCCATCCGGTCACGTTCTCAGCCGAGCATTGGTGGTGGACTCTGATCACATTCTGTTGATGCGTCAATTGGGTGGTCTGCGCTATAACCTGCCTGGTGGGCAGGTTGAGGGTGGAGAAAGGATCCAAAACGCGCTGCAACGAGAATATTTCAAAGCATGCGGTATTCGATTAAAAGCCGAAAAAGTATTGGGGATTATAGAGCTAAACTATAAAAAAATTGGTTTTTTAAAAAACAAGAGCTTACTTTTATTTGAAAAAACATCCCATTAATCATGCATGACCAGGTCCAGGGTCATGATTATTTCGAAAAACCAGAATGGGTTCGATTATCCGATGTTCAGAAGTTAGACTTAAGGCCAACCATTTTAAAAGATTGAATACCAGAGTGGATTAAAACCGATCAAATCTTTATTGTTGACATATTTAACCCCACGGTTCAGAATCATTTTTGGCAAACCCCTTACAAGTAAAACATTATGAAAAATCGTCGTTTTTATTTTAATAAGATGATTCGAGACCATTTACCCCAGATGATGCGGAACACAGGAATCAATGTGGTGAGTCATGAAGTGAATGGGGATGAGTACGTTCAACGCTTGAAAAACAAACTGGTCGAAGAAGCCGATGAGTTGTGCGCAGCCATCACCCCAAGAGAGGTTTCAGAAGAAATAGGCGATGTTCTAGAGGTTTTAAAGGCCTTGGCCCAATATCATGACCTGGATTTTTCCCAAGTTGTGGCGTTGGCTGAACAAAAAACATCGGAAAAAGGTGGTTTTTTAAACCCAGTATGCATCGATTACATCGAAATACCCGAAAATCATCCTAAGGTGGATTATTATATTCAGCGGCCACAAGATTATCCAGAGTACGATCAACAGGGTTAAGATATCCTCGCAATCAGTGCCTCTATGGATCCATTCTAAACAGGAAAAAGTCTTTGTTTTGGTAGCCAATGAGTTTACCTGCGCCAAAGAAGACGTCCACCATGTTATGGATGGTTTTTTAAAAGCACAGCTGGGGATGGACCCAAAAACAAAAACCCATAGAAAATAGAAGGATACAAGGGGTTACACCAACTGGGTATGCGTGCTGGTGACTGGATTAGGCCAGTGTTTGGCCAATTGTTCAGGGCCTTGCTGCGTACCCGTATGATAAAAACACACCCGTGGCGTTGTATCTCCTCTGGCAACAGGTCCAGAAACCGATAGAGCACCACCCACCGCCCTGGCCACGTGTTCTGCAGGATCCATGCGTAAAATATGTGGTGTGTCATGACCCAATAGCCAAGGTTCCATCAGTGGATAATGGGTGCACCCATAAACCATCATATCCACAGGGTGGCGCGCAAAGGATTCAAAAACATGGGATTTCAAGTACGTTATGACACTCTGCGCGTCGCAAGACTCTATCAATCCTGCCAATGATGGGCACGCTACAGGATAAATGGGTAAATCAAACCCATGGGATTGAAGGGCAACAGCCAAGGTTCCTTTTTGGATGGTGAGCGCTGTGCCCAGAATGGCAATGCCCTTTTTCCAATAGGTTCTGTTGGGGTGATGCAGAATACCATCCAGTGTGGGCTCCAGCATCGTGACAATGGGTGTTGAAATGCCAGCTGTATGTTCTTCCGTTAATACAGACGTGCTGGTATGACAGGCGGCCACCACCAATGATACGCCACGTTTCTCCATCCAATGTACGATTGTTTTACTGCGCTGTACGATGTCTTCCTCTGTTCGATTGCCATAGGGGGCATAACCAAAATCAGCCAAATACAGAAAATTGTACTGGGGTAAGGCAGAGCAAAGCGCTTTTAATACGGTTAAACCGCCAATACCACTGTCAAAAATACCGATGATTGGGGATACTTTGTTCAGATTCATCGTTTCCTTTCAATCCTTTGTTCAGATTCATCGTTTCATTTCAATCCATACACCCCAGATCGGGGGGACGTTTTTTGAAACATCCCATCCATCATGTTTCTGAACCAAAATGGGCTTTGTATTCAACTTTTTCAATGACATAATGCTTTTCGCCGCCAGGTGTGGATAATTCGATGCTGGCCTTTTCTTCTTTACCAATCAATTCCCTGGCCAGAGCTGAATCAATCGCTATTTTCTTTTGTGCCAAATCGGCCTCGTCCATACCTACAATTTGATAGGTGGATGATTTCATTTTATCCTCGTCATATAATGTGACAATGGCACCGAACACAATTTTTGGACCTGATAATGTGGCCACATCAATGACATTGGCATTGTTAATTTTGTGCTCTAATTGGCGAATGCGGTCTTCGATATGGCGCTGCTTTTCTCTGGCGGCATGATATTCTGCATTTTCAGATAAATCCCCATATTGACGTGCACGAGCAATATCCTCGATGACCGCTGGACGATCGATGGTTAAAAGAGATTGCAGTTCTTTTTGCAGCTGACCCAAGCCGCGTGGTGTCATAGGTATCATGGTTAAAAATCACTTTTGTCGATAAAGGTATGATTATACAAAAAATTTAGGAAAATATAAAGAAGAAGATATTTTTTGAAAAAATGTCCTGTGGAATTTTTCCATGGTTTTAAAAAACAGATCGTCAGTATTGTTTTCCATTGTATGGATTGGGTTATAGCCTAATCACGATGGGGTTTTGGGTATGGCTGTTTTTTCCCCGATAAAGGTTCGTGAAAACAGATGGGGGATTAGGGACAGGGCAGGCAAACCAGATAATGCGGCCACCCCCATTAATGCGGACCAGCCAAACTCTTGGGCCAACCATCCAGAGCGCGCCGAAATAACTTTCATGCCCAGATCGGATAAGGCGCTGAATAATGCCAATTGCGTCATGATGTTTCGCCCCTGACAACACAGCAATTGAAATGAGAATATGGTGATGGTGGACCATCCTTTGGTGGTTTGCTCTAAACAATAGGCTATTTTTAACAGGTATTCAGACCACGAGGCCACTCCAGCGTAAAGACTGGATAGGTACATCAATCCCCCAGCACCCCCATGTACCATCAGTCCTAATGTTAAGGCCTTGCGATAACCTAAATAGCGAATACAGGCTCCGGCGGCTATTCCTCCTGCGATGGTCCCCAATAAACCATAGGTTTTTAAATAGGCTAAACTGATTTTGGTTAATCCTGAGTCCAAAAGAAAATATTCTCTTTGTGGGTCAATTAATCCGTCTTGCAATC
>VGCF01000040.1 GCA_016870135.1 Alphaproteobacteria bacterium | reverse complement strand
TTTTTGGATCTTGATTGACGGAACCATGGCCCCCCTTTACGACAGCATCGACCAAAGCATCAGAGAGGTGGTGTGAATCCATGAGCACAACCCTTTACATCATTCATCGCCATGTTTTTTCCTTGTACCGCATGGATATAGAGCGACCTGTGTTACTGAAAACGGATACAGAGTCAGAGGCCATCATCGAGGAAATAAAATCCTTTAATCCAAAAAAAGTGATTATTATCGATAATGGTTCCAGCAACAGTTTAAAAATTGAAACCACTAGCCGTACATTATCCTGGTACGAATATGGGCAATGGGCTTGGCAAAAATGGCGTCACGTTCGACAAAACTCTCTGTTTGCCAAGGTGCGTCTGTTGCGTCAATACCACAGCATTTTGGTGGCCACTTCGCCTTTTAACGGGCCTCTAGTCCCTTTTTTGGAACAATTGGATGAATATGCTGTGGCATCCAGTGTTTATAATTATCCCCTCGCCCTGATTATGGGGATTTACGCAGAACACACCGCCCATTTGCCTTCACAACCGTTACTCGTCATTGTAGACAAAGATCGTCGCAGTTTTTTGGCCTTTTTGTTAAAAGAGAAATTGGTTTTTGTTCGTCAACACACCCTGTTGTCCACTGATGAGCACAACACCATTGGGCCTAAAAACATGATCTTGGACACGATCCGTTATTTGGAAAAAACCTTTGCCGTATCCAGCATTACCCCTATGTTTTTTCTAGAAGACACCTCTTGGGAAAACATGTTTCGGGCGTTTTTCCCCAACAGCGTATTCCACACACCGCCAAAAGATCTCTCTTTGCTGTCCAATGACCTGTCTGTGGCATCAGATATCAGTATTTTTGATCATATTGTGTTAAAAAAAACTCCATCCACAGCATTAATGCGTTTACCTGGCGGCATGTTTCAAAGATCATGGATCCGACGATTGGTGCCCTATATCCAGTTGGCTAATATTTTCGCCATTTTGATTTGTATTTACAGCATTTATACAGCCTTTTGCTTGATGGCGGGTAATCAAAAATTGGTAAAAAAGCTGGATGAATTGACGCAATCGTTTGCCAGCATCCAGATCCAGTTGTCACAAATGCCCATTGCCTCTTGTCATATTGATCAGATTGAAAAAACCAGAACCCTGTCGGAAACCCAGTACAAAGCCTTGATCCAGCACTTTGCCCTATTAGAGCATGTATTCAACGATCGCTGTATCGTGCGTTCTCTGTCTATGAGTCCAAAAAAGACCCGCCTTTCCTTGCAAATGACCGATCCAACCTTGACCATGGAGGATTTAATTGATTTGGGGCAAAATGCGTTACCCCATTTTCAGATCACCTCGCCTGCCCAGACCCCATCTTCTATTTTTGTTGTTGAAACAAAGTCGCCTTTGTATTATGAAAAAACGTCTGATTAATTTATTGATCTATTTAATGGGGTCTTTGACCGCGTGTGTGTGTATGCTTTTAATCGTATTTTCATTGCAAAAACAAGAGGGAGTATTTTTTGAAAAAATTCAGATCCTGACCCGTCAACTGATCAAAGAAAAAGAACAATTGCAAACGTTACAATCCACCACACGCACCCTATGCCAATCCGGGCAATTCAAGGGCAGAAAAGATGGTTACACCAATAACGCCATTTTTTTAAAGTACGCAGAGCAACATCATTTAAAGAATGTAGAGTTAACGGACCTTCCCCCTGAAACGGTTTATCATGACCAAAAAATGACATTGCGGAAAATGCCCATACGAATGAATTTTATGCTCACAAAAGATCAAAATTTTTGGCAATTTTTAAATGCCCTGCATGAATCCTTTCCCGCATCAATATTGATCCAATTTTTATCCATCGAGCGGATTTATTTCAAAGAAAGACTGGGAATTTTCTTAAAAGCCAGTTTTCATTTTGATTGGTATACCGTTCTCATTTCTGCAGATGCATCATGATGCTATTGGGGCTTAGCGCCATTATGATGTCTTCCTTGTTCTTTTCCAGCCAAGAGTGTCGCGATATCGAAAATCTGCAGCATTCCAATATGGCTGAAAATCCAGCAGAAAAAGAGGATATGCCCTTGGTTTTAAATGGCATTTTGTGTCGGCCCGACTTGAACCATTGGATTGTTTGGATCAATGGCATACGCATTTACAGTCAAAGACCCCAGTCCATACAGGGGTGGACCATTGTCAAGGTGCACTCGGACAGCGTGATTGTGCGCTCTAAGAACGGGGAAGAAAGAGAGTTGCGCCCAGAGCAAGATTCGGATTTAGATGAATTTAACACATCGATGGACGAGAACACGCCTGAAGATTTACAGATCAATGAGGGTGATCAAAACACGAGCAGCGGTGAGGACGATCAAAATGATATCAGCCGTGAGGACGATCAAAATGATATCAGCCGTGAGGAATCTGCTGGCGCCCCTGAAATAGAAAACAGTGCGGTTATCCAAGAAGCAAGCAAGAATTTGAAAGCAAACTGATATCCCACCCATTGAGAAGCTAGGAACCAAAACCCTGCCTGTAAAGAATGGAAGGCGCCCATGGGGATCCTATGTTCCGTCTTTGCCTTTTGACAGATTGTTTTTTTTAGCCTATACTGAGGATAAGTATTCGTAAAATTATGTACCAACATGCGTGTTTTAAGCTCTCTTCGCAGTCAAAAGCAACGCGATCGAAATTGCCAGGTTGTGCGCAGAGGTCGTCGTGTGTATGTGATCAACAAGAAAAACCGTCGCTTTAACGCACGGCAGGGTTAATGAGCAGTCCAAAAGGGGTTGTTGAAAGCTGTCTTTCAGCAACATCAGACCCATTTACACTGGTTGTTCTTGCCGCCTATCGATCTCAAGAGCTTGCTTCTGGTATTGCGGCATGCATACCCACAGACGGCAGTAAGGACGCTCTTGTATCCCTAAAGGAAATTTCTAGCGGAAAGTTGGACATGCATTCCCTAGAGGATCGCATGATTAAAAGTCTGCAAAAGTTTTCATTTTTGTCCGAAGAAGGTCTGAGTGATTTCGATCCCATGCCAAAACCTGTTCCTGCCTATGAGAGCGCAGCCATGCATGCCCATGCTTTGTTTCAAAAGCCTGCAGCCGTGGGCCCAGAAACGGACGATGCGACTTCTTTTGACTGTGAAGACCGTGACGAAGAATCTTCCACCGAGGATTCGTTTGGACCTTATTCCTTTGACGGTGAATCCGATGATTCAGTGACGGACGAGGATTATACAGAAGAGGACGACAGCGATGGTTCAGATGAAGAATTCGAAGAGGAATCGGACGAATTGCGGTAAACCCGTTGATGGATGCTTTTAGATCAATCGTGTGTTGGAATATGGGTCATTTTAAAATGAAACCCAAATCAAGGATTAGATCAAGCAACGTTAATACAGCGCTGCAAAAATTGGCCACAAAAAACAACCTTAAATTCTTTTTGGAAAAACAGATTCTGGAACAAAAAGAATTTATGGGTTTGAATTTTTATAAAAAAACCAAAGATCCTAGCTCAAAAATCGTATTCAACCCAGCCAGAGAGAATTCCGCGATATACTGTCGACCCAAACTGAACATCTCTCCAGAAAACTGTCTAATAACCCAGAAATAACGATTCCAAAAAACACCAAACCAATCATTCCAATGGGTCATAGAGACCAGGTTGGCCAAACATGTCACAATAAAAGAATAAAACCATATTGTGTGTTTTACCTTTTTTATAAATGGCCCTTCTGCCAGAAGACTTAGCACAATCAGCATCAAAGAATGTGTCCAGATTTGTCTAGCCAACAGCAATTCAGGCCAAACCCTATTCGCATTCACCTGGGATGGGACTGAACACAAAAAATAAAAATCAATATAACATTTAGCATTTAAAATAAAGCCAATTTAAAATAAATCCATTGTCAATACTCATGCCATAGAAAAAATATCACAAATATTGTTTACAATGTGTTGTTCTGTCAGAATAATATAAGGTGGCATTCTGAACTGATGTTGCAATGCCTATAAAAAGCCGATCGGTTTTATCTGGTATGACTTAGGGCCATACCCGGGACAGAGGATGTCAACATCAATGGCATCACACATCTCTGTTGTCTTTTTGAATGTTTGGGTTTTTATTGATACTGGGATGGGCCGATTGATACAGCTCTTGCAATCGTTTTTGGGTGGCATGAGTATACCTCTGGGTGGCCCTAACCGACGAGTGACCCAGCATTTCTTGCACATCACGCAATGATGCCCCACCATCCAATAAATGAGACGCAAAACTGTGGCGAAAACTGTGGGGGGTCACATGATCAGGCAGCCCAAAAGCCAGACGCATGGCACGCAAAGATTTTTGCAAAATACTGGCCTGTAATCGACCACCTTTTTCCCCCAAAAACAAAGGCGTTTCAGCCCCATTTTTTGCCCCCCAAGGGTTTTTCTTCCAATAGGTATTTACGGCATTCATGGCAATAGGCAAAACAGGAATGATGCGTGCTTTGTCACCTTTGGACACCACGGACAGGCCTGCGTCCTTTCCCCAATCGCCCCAATTGATGTTTAAAACCTCTTGGATGCGTAAACCTGTGGCGTATAACAACACCATGGCGCTGTAATTGCGCCACTCTATCCATGAGGCATGATCAGGTAATGGCGGTGCCATCAATGGGTCTAATTGGGATTGATCCAGGGGACGAGGCAGGGTTCTGGGTAATCGGGGGCGCCGCAATCGGTGCAAAGACCAGGATAATGTGTGCCCTTGTTGAATCAAAAACCGATAAAATGTCTTCAGACCTGACAGGGATTGAGCATTGGTGGCATGAGAGGCTTTGTGTTCACTGCGATAGGCCAAAAAAGCCCGCATATCCGTCATGGTAACATCCACGATATTTTGTTTGGTCATGGATTTTCCGTGGTATAGGGACAAAAAATCCCAAAAAAATCTCACACTGCGGCCATAGGACTGCCGGGTTAACAGGGCATTGTGGTGGATCTGCAACCAGCGATCAAAGGCCGCCAATACTTCGGTTTTTTCATCATAAGCCTGGTCATGTTGAGTGATCTCTGTGGTATCTGTGCTGCTCATAGGGTCTCTGTACCTTGGTTTTTGGGTGCGCTTCTAACCCGCTGCTCGTTATGTTCAGGATACTGTCCTCGTGACAAAAGGTCAAAGACGCGATAGAACCAACGGTGCAGACCTTCCCAGGAGGGCGTTGCTGTAAACCAGTGGAAACCAGGTCCGTTTCTGCCCAAGGGACATCTGAGGAATCATTTTTACAAACCGTACAATAAGGTATATGATCAGTATGTATATTGGCGCCTTTGGCATGATCGCCCTTTTAACTACACCCCACCACCCTGCCCTATGAAAACCACTTTTTCATCCATTAATGACTTGTTTTCATCCATTGCACCATCCTATGATCGCATGAACGATATCATGAGTTTTGGGTTACACCATGTGTGGAAACGGGTTTTTGTAGACCAATTGCCCCTGTTTCGTCCAAGCAATCTGACTCATAGTCCGTGGGTGTATGTGGATATGGCCTGTGGCAGCGGCGACATCGGAGCCTTGGTTTTAGAACGCTGTGCACAAAACAGCATCCCCCTTTCCCCCATTTTTATCGATCCAAATCCAGAATTGTTATCCATTGCACAGTGCCGATTGCCCGATCAAGCCATACAATGGCATCAAGAATCGGCCGAACACGTATCCCTGCCCCATCACAGCATTGACTTATATACCATTTCTTTTGGCTTGCGCAATACACATGATCGCCGCCAGGCTTTAAAACAGGCCTATGATCTTTTGGTTCCAGGGGGGCAATGGTGGTGCTTGGAATTTTCTCGTCCTGAAAACCCCGTGACGGCCTCTGCTTTTGATGCTTATTTAAACGTATTGCCTGTTTTGGGCAACACATTCATTGGTCAGGCAGAGCCCTATGCCTATTTGGCTGACAGCATTCGGTCCTTTCCAGTCCAAGACGTGTTGTTACAAGAAATTCGTGATGCTGGATTTGTCAATGTAACTTATCAACCCCTATCTCGCGGCATCGTATCCATAACCAGAGGTATAAAATGAATATTGAACATGTTACAAAACAGCATTCCGGCCCTGGAGAGAATGGGGCACATTCCAGTTGGTACCCTTTATTCGCCTTGTTTTTACTGGGTCTAATTGGTGGCATTATCTATGATACGGGAGATGTTTTAATTCGATTGTGGTCTAGGGATATGGGGGTCTTGCCCAAACAACTGGACTGGTTAAATGGCATTGAAATCTTGCATCCTTTGAAATTTTTGTGGGCACCGGTATTTTCCTTTGCCCTTGCCTTTGGTCCATGGACGGGGCGTCGGGCATGGATTGTGATGGCCTTGGGCGTGTTGGTGTGCAGCATTGTGGGGATCAGTTGCACCCCTGTTTTTGGTCTGACTTTTTTGGCCATTTTATTGATCATGACCATCGCCAGAGCCAGTTATGATGCGCTGATTATTGCGTCCCAAATGGATGCGGTTTCAAAATCTTTGTGGGGATGGAGTGAAAACAGTTGTGTAACGGGATATCGCGTAGGCATTATGTTGACATCGAACTTGGCATTGCGTGCCAGCTTTTGTAACATATCCTGGCCAATGATTTATGGCTGTATTGGTGTGATTCTGATGGCCAGCATGCTGTTGATCGGATACAGCCCCCTTTTTGGATTTTTAAACACGGATCGACCTGCCCCTGAAACGTCGCCTAAAAAACGTGGATTTTGGTCCTCTATTCAAGAGTGGTTAGGGTT
>VGCF01000039.1 GCA_016870135.1 Alphaproteobacteria bacterium | reverse complement strand
CACAAAGCCAAGGTCAAAAAGAAACTTTGCCCCATGGAAAAGACACTGATGCGTTTACTGGAAAAAGCCAAAACGGCTGCTCCACCAACAGTCACGGACAGGATTGCGCTAAACGCAAAGGCATAGACCACATGCTGTTTCAAAATACAGGCCCAAATTCCATGCACCGCCATGCACATCCCCAAAACCACAGCCACCCAGCCCAAAGCCACCCCAATGGGGCCACTTTTTGGATCAAGAGACAGACGCATTATCATATTTTCCACCAAACAACATTCTTTGATTTGGTTATAACCGGATTGATTTAAAAAGCTCTCTTTTGGTGGTCTGTTCCAGAAGATTTCTTACCATTCTAGATAGAGGCTTCTTGCAAAAATGACCCTATTTGGCTTATGCTAAAAAAAACAATATAAAAAAACCGCTGATGAAGACTGAAAAGAATCAATACACCAAGACTGTTGTGTAATGTCTTCCTATTTTAATCAACGGTGTATGGTCACAGGTGTGGGGGGGTATCTGCCCAAAACCATCATTAACAATGACCAATTATCGTCTGAATTCCATTTAAACACCGATGACGCGTGGATACGTACGCGCACAGGTATTACCCAGCGCCACAGAGCAAACAACGACGAAACCACCAGCGATATGGGCATTGCCGCTGCACGATCGGCACTGAATGATGCCCAGATGGATGCTGCTGATCTGGATCTGATTATTGTGGCCACATCCACACCAGACCAAGCCTTTCCATCCACAGCCACCATTGTTTTGAATAGTCTGGGTGCAAAAAACGCCATTGCGTTTGATATGAATGCGGCATGCAGTGGATTTTTGTTTGCCCTGATCATGGCGGAATCTTATTTAATGCAATCCAATAAGGGGCATGCACTGGTCATAGGCAGCGAATCCATGACACGATTAATCAATTGGACAGATCGTTCTACGGCCATTCTGTTTGGTGATGGGGCGGGCGCCGTTATGTTGTCGCGCACAGCATCCAGCGATCGCGGAATCATTGGTCACTGTTTGTTTTCGGATGGTAAAAATGGAAAAGCATTGCATGACCTGTATGTAACCACACCATCATCGGATCACCCCATGGGATGCATTGTCATGAATGGTCAGGCCGTTTTTCGCGAAGCCGTATCCCAACTGATTTCATCAACCCAAGCCCTGTTAGAGGAAAAAAACATCAATCTGGCCGATGTGGATTGGATCATTCCCCACCAAGCCAATAAAAGAATTCTGGACCGCATGTGCACGGATATGAACATTGATCATGGCAAGATGCTGTATACAGGCGACTTACACGCGAATACATCTGCGGCCTCCATTCCCTTGACGTGGTGGAAAGCCCGCCAAAACAACACCATAAAGCCAGGCCAATTGTTGCTGCTACAGGCCTTTGGGGCGGGTTTTACTTGGGGGGCTTGTCTTGTCAGAGCATAACCCTGGACAAATCGTGATGGATGGCCAAACAAAAGATCCCCTGATTTCCCTAGAATCATCACAACCGGCGTCTCTCTTGCCGCCCTATTACAGCCTGATGTTTTACTGCATCATCTTTTTAGAAAGTTGTATTTTTCCTATTCCGCCAGACCCTTTTTTTATTATACAGGCCTTGAAAAATTCTAAAAAAATATGGTTTTTGGCTGCTGTGTGCACCATTATTTCCACGATGGGTGGGTGTGTGGCCTATGGCATTGGGTTTTGGTTTTACGATCATTGGGGATCCGTTGTGATACCATTATTGGGTGGCGAACAGGTTTTTTTCAGTGTGCAAGGGTTTATGCAGCGCTGGGGATCATGGGCCATTATTGCCAAGGGATTTTCCCCTGTACCTTATAAAATCATGGCCTTGATTTCTGGTATCACTCATTTTTCTTTTTTGACTTTTTTTGCCACATCGCTATTGGCCAGAGGCATTCGGTTCGGTCTATTGGCCATGGTGCTTCATCGGTATCAAGAGCAGGCTCAAAAAATCCTGAATCGGTATCAGAATTGGATGAAACGTGGTTTTTTTATCCTCTTGATTTCAGGATTTGTTTTGGTGTTTTTAATACAATGTATAAAAACATTCGCAATCTGACGCCTCCCTCTTCATGCCTGCGGGCCCTTTGATCAAATAGATCTGGTAAACGGTTGGTGGGAATAGACCAAACCAAGGAACAAACACTTCGTGTTGGATGATCCAGCAACCTAATGATTGGCCACTCTGAACAATAGATCATCGGGAGGATTCAATCCAAAGTCTCCTCAGACGTATACCTCTCTATAGGAATAGGTTTGGTGGGTATCTGGAAAAAAGCATGCTGCCTATTCATCCAAGTGATACGGCCTTGAACATCCTTGACAGCCCCCCTCTATCCTCTACCCATCACGCTGCGTATGGCCTGAACAACTTGTTGTACGCACGGCACAGACATGCGTTCATGATTGGCGGCATACGACATGGGCACATCCAATCCTGTGACGCGAACCGGTGGGGCATCCAAATCATCAAAACGATGATCCGTAACGTGCGCAATGATTTCTGATCCAATGCCACACACAGGCCACCCTTCTTCTAATGTGACCAACCGATGGGTCTTATGCACGGATTTTAAAATGGTTTCTTGATCCCAAGGACGCAATATGCACAAATCCACCACTTCGACATCGATGCCCTCCTCATCCAAGACTTCTGCGGCTTGCAAAGCAACCTCAACCATCAGGGAGAAGGCCACAACCGTTACATCACGTCCCTGACGCTGAATGATGGCTTTGTCCAACGACATGGGTTGGTCTGTTTCATAAACCGGAAATGATTTTCCATACAGCATTTCATTTTCCAGAAAAATCACAGGGTTTGGATCCGCAATGGCGGCCTTTAACAACCCCTTTGCACTGTGCGCATCATAGGGTGCCACCACACGCAATCCCGGACAATGGGCAAACCAGCTGGCATAACATTGGGAATGTTGAGCCGCCACCCGGGCCGCTGCACCATTTGGACCACGAAATACAATGGGACAGGTTATGGTTCCACCCGACATGTACAGGGTTTTTGCAGCTGAATTAATGATGTGATCAATGGCCTGCATGGCAAAATTAAAGCTCATAAATTCCACAATAGGATACAGCCCGTGAAAGGCTGCGCCCACACCAATGCCCGCAAAACCATATTCGGAAATGGGCGTATCGATCACGCGCTTTGGACCAAATTCCTCTAACATACCTTGGCTGATTTTATAAGCCCCCTGGTATTGCGCCACCTCTTCACCCATTAAAAAAACCCTTGGATCGGCCCGCATGGATTCAGCCATGGCTTCGTACAGCGCTTTGCGTACTGTTAAAGTGGTGGTGCCTTGTAAAACAGTCATCGTAAAATATCCTCCCACAGGCTGGTTGTACTGGGTTCTGGTGCGGCATCGGCCATGGCAAAGGCGTGTTCTGTAATGTCTTTGGCCTGATGGTCGAATTGGGCTAAATCCTCATCGCTTTCCCCCCGTTCTTTTAAATAATTCGATAAAATAAATAACGGATCACGACTAGACCGGGCCTCATCCAATTCTTTTCGGGTACGGTATTTTCCAGGATCAGACATGGAATGCCCCTTGAAACGATAGGTGTCAATTTCTAAGAGCATGGGCCGACTGGTGGTGCGAATGGTTTCCAGCATGGTGGTAAACACATCATACAAATGTAAAACATCATCACCCTTGACCAATGATCCTGGAATACCAAACGGCATTCCCCGTTGATACAACGGTCCACCACTGCAAGCGCGAGAAACAGCCGTTCCCATGCTGTACCCGTTGTTTTCAATGATGTACAAAATAGGTAAATTCCATAAAGACGCCATGTTCATGGATTCAAAAAATTGCCCCTGGTTGCTGGCACCATCACCCAAAAAGGTCATGCACACGCCACCATCATTACGGTACTGGTGGGCAAAGGCCAGTCCAGTCCCCAGCGCCGTTTGTGCACCGACAATGCCATGCCCTCCATAGAACAGACGCTCTGTATGAAACAGGTGCATAGACCCACCTTTTCCCTTGGAACTGCCACCCTCTTTACCCATCAATTCCGCCATCACTTGAAATGGGGTTAAACCGCGTGCCAACGCATGTCCATGCGACCGATACGCCGTAATCATGGTGTCTTTTGGCCCCATGGCCTGCGACGCCCCCACGGATATGGCCTCTTGACCGATACACAAGTGACAAAACCCGGCGATTTTTCCAGCCGTATAAATTTCACCACACTTTTCTTCGAATCGGCGAATGATCCACATCTGTGCCAACATATTCTTCATGTCTTGGATGCTGAGATTGGATGCCACCGATGGGCTTGGATGCGCCTGCATTTCAGATTCTGCCCCTAATTCAGACAACGATTCTGACAACGATTCTGGTAAGGTCATACCCCATTTTATTCAATAGCCATATAGAAACCACCATACCACAGTATTAATGATTTCTAAACCTCTTAAAAATCGCCGCCGTGGGTAGGCTTTACCGATCAAACAAACGGCTTAAATCCTGAGCTTTGAAAATGCGGTACACACAGCGACCATGGTTGCATTGCGCCCCGTGGGGGGTGCGCTCCAGACGACGCAACAGGATGTTCATGGATTCTATGGTCATGGATTGACCTAATTTGATGCTCTGACGACAGGCCCAATTGGCCATCATATCGTTGCGCCAGCGTAACACCACCTCTTGCACCGAATCATCTTGCCGAATATGGGCCACCAATTGGCGAACCAAGTCTTCTGGTTCATAGGCTTGGAAAATCATGGGCACCGTCTTTAATCGACATTGCTGCCCATCCATATCATATTGAAAACCCAAGGACGCCATTTTTTCTTGAATATCCTGCATGTGATCTTGCTCTGTGGGCGTTAATGACCACTGGGGAGGCAATAAAAAAGGCACAATGTGACCCACATCATTGGCCCATTCGATTTTCATGGATTCAAAAACAATACGCTCGTGGGCGGCATGAGGGTCAACCAGAACCAAACCGGCATCGCAACGTGCCACAATATAACTGTCTTGAATTTGCATGATGGCTTGGCCTAAATCCACAAAAATCGGTTCGCCATTTTGCATGGTATGATTGGACATCAGAGGCTTTTTCCCATCCATTGGGCTAGAGTCAAACAATGCATACGGCGTACACGAGACAGATGAAAGAGCGGGCGTATTTTTACCCATCATGGCCAAAGGTTTCGACGTTATTTTCGGAATGAAATAAGGATCTTCTCTGGCAATGGATGGATGATAGACGGGGGATGAATTAGGTCGAACATAGGATTGAAGACCCCTGGAAATTCGGGAAAAATGGCATGAACCCCCTTGATCCCCACCAGAAGTAGATACACCATTCTCGGTTTGCTGCAAAACACTGGCCTTCATGCCTGTTGATGCCCCACCCAGCGATGTTGAGTCGTCCACACCATTCCCCCATGTGGATGCACGCAAGCCATTTTTCCAAATTTCTTGCTTTAATACACCTGTTACAAATCCGTGAACAAAGCGTGTGTCCAAAAATCGCACCTCTGTTTTGGCCGGATGCACATTCACATCCACATCTGACAGTGGCAACGTTAAAAACAGTACACCCACGGGATGTCGACCCTTTGGCATGGTGTCCCCAAAAGCCATACGCAGTGCAGACCCCAGAAATTTGTCTTTGACCGCGCGGGCATTAACATAATAAAATTGTCGATCTGGTGTGGCTCTGTGGTGTGTGGGTAACCCAATCCATCCATGCAAACCATAACCATCCCTTTGTGCATCCATATCAAAGGAATTGTGCAGAAAAGAAGAGCCAAAAATATGGCTCAACCGTTTTTCCATGCCCACACCATAGTCCATACTGCGCGAATCGCTGTGCACCGAAAAGGCCACGTCTGGATGGGCAATAATCATTTTATGCACCACATCCCACAAGTGCTGTTTTTCCACCGATTCAGAGCGTAAAAATTTCAAACGGGCCGGTGTGGCAAAAAACAAATCATGGACTTGCACCGTTGTTCCCTGGGACCGATTAGACGGCTCAAAAGACTGTTCTATTCCGCCATGAACCGACAATGACCAGGCATGGTCTTGACCCTGCCCCCGACTGGTCAAGCACACTCTGGCCACCGCTGCCACCGCTGCCAAGGCTTCTCCTCGAAAACCAAAGGTGGAAATGGCCGATAAATCCTCTTGAATATATAATTTTGATGTGGCATGTCGGGCCAATGCCAAACGCATGTCATCTGGAGCAATGCCAACCCCATCGTCTTCGACCTCTATCATGCTCTGACCACCTTGACGCCACCGTATGATCACGTGTTTTGCCCCCGCATCTAGGGCATTTTCAATCAACTCTTTTAAAACAGATGCCGGACGTTCCATCACTTCGCCTGCAGAAATTTGGTTAACCAGGTGGTGATCTAACAGACGTATCATGATCGTATCGCACAAAACACCAGCCCATGCTTATGCCGGATTAGGCAGGCTGGAAAAATTTAGGATCATTTTAGCATAAAAAAAATGTAAAATTTTATCCTTTTTAACAGCCCATTGGTTCCCAAACAATCAATGCCCACCGGATGCACAATATAGAAAAACAGAGGGGCCATTTCTATGATTCCACAGAGACCACAATCGTCAGGAAGATAGAAATCTCCGAAGCAGGAAGACAGAAAGCGCCGAGGTCGCATCAACAGAAGCGCCCTCTTGTTCTGTGGGGTTATTCTCTGGTTTTTTTGTACCATCATCGGCCAGAGGCGTGCAATAATCCTTGGCCCAGGCTGATGGAAGGGGGGGCGCAACGACTCATTTAGACAAAACTGTACGGGTGATTCAGGGCACGCTGTTGGGCGCGATAAATTTGTTCTATCAACAACACCCGTGCCATCA
>VGCF01000038.1 GCA_016870135.1 Alphaproteobacteria bacterium | reverse complement strand
CCACTTTTCGATTGATGGAAAACCGCACCACCTTGATGATCGCCCATCGGTTCAGCACCATAGAGGCGGCGGATGTAATTTATGTATTGGATCAGGGGCGTGTCGTGCAACAAGGTCAGCATCATGAATTGATGACAGAGCAGGGCTTGTACCAAAAATGGGCGATGATGCAACGTTTATAGGGGGAATGTATGCCCCTTGTGTTGTTCCTATCCAATCATCGGCTTATGGTGGATCTCTGGTTGGATCAGAGGGCACTGGCGAGTGCTTTCTGTGAGGCAGAGCGATCACAGTAGAGATCCCCTGATTACAGCGTCCCTGTGATCATTGCCTTGTCCCGTTTACGACGGTGCGTATTGATGGCAAAACGGTGGGCTTCGTCTCTCATGGATTGTACCCAATGCAATACGGGGTGATGTTCGGGTAAAACCATCGGTGTATGGTCGTGTAAAACAATCATATCGTGGGGGAGTGTTTTGGCAATGCTGATGCATGGTATGGTCAGATTCAGTTGGTCCAATGCTGATTGAACGGCGGATAATTGCCCTTTACCACCATCAATAATCAGGGCATCAGGCAAGGGTAATCGTGATTTATAAAAACGACGCATCATGACTTGGCGCATCATGTCGTAATCGTCATTGGAATCCATGGACCAGGTGCGATAGGCTTTTTTATCCCACGTATACCCATTATGTACCACCATAACGGCTGTGGCGTGGGTGCCTTGCAGGTGACTGTTATCATAAATTTCGATTCTGTTAATGGATTTTGGCCAGGAAAATAAGACTGTGGCTTGGTCAATGACATGGTTTTGAACCCCTTGATGGGTGCAGTAATGCGTCAGGGCATCCTGGGCTTGATTTTGGGCTTGTTCCAGCAGCGATTTTAACGGACCACGTTTAGGAACGATACCATGGGGAACGTGTTGAAAACTGTGACGCATCACCATGCAAAAATCCGACCAATCATCGGGTAAAAAAGGTAAAATCAGTCGAGGCGGTGGTTGGTTTTTTCCATAAAATTGCTGTAAAAAAGATAGTAAAATGGTTGGGCCATCGGATAGACCGCATTCATCCCAAAAAAAGGTTTCGCACCCATACGTGGCCCCATCTCTCCAGGAAGTCACGTGGATACATGCTTTACCCGATTGGTATGCCCAGGCGATGATATCACTCTTACCGGCAGAGGCGCTGATTTGACTGGGCATTAAATAGGCCATGGCTTGGATTTGATCCCGCACAATGACAGCCTGGTCATAGGCGTGATTGTGCACATACTGGTATAGTTTCTGTTTTAAATCATCCTGAATGGCTGGCATTTTTCCTGTTAAGAACCCTTTGGCTGATTCGATACTGGCTGTATAGTCTGCAGGGGTAATTTTATCCACACAGGGCGCACTGCATCGACCGATATGGTATTGCAAACAGGGGCGTGTACGTTGGGCAAACACCGCATCGCTGCAGGATCGTAATAAAAAACCTTTTTGCACAATGTCAATCATGGATTGCAAGGGGCTGTGAGACAAAAAGGGCCCTATTGTCCAGGATTCCCCGTCTAGTGTTCTGCTTTTAATGCTGTGCAATCTGGGAAAAACGTGTTTGCTCAAGGCCAAATAGACCAAGGGGTTGTCGTTTTTTAATAAAATATTGTACGTCGGTTTATGTCGTTTGATTAATTGGGCCTCTAGCAGCAAGGCTTCTAGTTCGCTGTTGGTTGTAATCACACCCACACGATCAACCTGATTCACCATTTGTTTTAATCGATGGCTCAATCTGTCCCATTGTGTATAATGGGTAACCCGTTTTTGTATATTTTTTGCTTTTCCAATATACAGATCCTTGCCTGCCGCATTTATCATGCGGTAAACACCAGGGCCTAATGGTAACGACGCAATGGCATGTTTAATGGCATCAATGGGCATGCAGAAAGGGCTTTTTATACAGATTCAGCGCAATACATTGTACAACAAAAAGAGCAAAGAAGTCGAAACCTCTTTACTCTGTGTGCTTTTTTGCTTGTGTATGCCCGAATTAGACCGTTGGAACAACTTGACCATTTTTAATCACAGCCAATGATGTTTGTTGACCGGCAGGTGCCTCGGCGGCCATGCCTGATGGATCGGTTAAAAATGTGATGGCGACACGATTCAAAGCCCATGCCTCTTCGTTGCTGCCTACGCAAATAGGATGCTCGCTGCCCAAAGACGATGTCTTGATGCGGTTTGCGCTGACACCCGATTTGATCAAGGCTTGTTTGACGGCTTCGGAACGACGTCCACCCAAAGCTTTGTTGTACTGAACGGTACCGCGTTCGTCGCAATGACCAACAATTTCTACATAATATTGTGGGTATTGGTTTAGCCATTTGGATTGAGCCAATACAGTCTGTTGGGCCTGCTCTGACAAGTCGGATTTGTCAAAGTTGAAATAGACGGAATCACCAGCACTGTTTTTAAAATCGTTAACGCTGCCTGGGCTGACGATGTTGCTGGTCACAACAGATGCGCTGATGGTTTCTGGTTTCTGGCTAGAGCAAGCCGAAAGCAAAATGGCCAGTGCCAAAGCGCCTAAAGTATTCAATAATTTTGTTTTCATGGTGAACCTTCCTGTTTTGTTTTTGTTTTTTAAAACCCTAACCCAGTATCCCTGAAAAAATCGTAAAAAGAAATAGGGGGACCAAAGGCGCGTCTGACTTTTGTTTTGCTCTTGAAAAAGCAGAAAGGACAATGGCATTAAGGGGATATCCATGGCTAATACTGTGGAGAGCCATGATCACAGCCGGTTTGTATTGAACGCCCCCAAAGCCGTACACTGTTGCAAAACCATAATGCAGAAAAACCCATGGACCATCGCATAATATTGAATTGTTGGCAGGTTTTAACCATTTGTGGATGGCGTGATTTTACCTTGCACCACGTGCATGACCGTTTCCCTCACTATCTTCTTCACGAGCTAGAGGCGCTTTTTCCTAGCCGCTATCATGTGGTTACGGCCTATAGTCAATCCCAGGTGCCAAACATACCGCTACCTGATGCTCCGGCTGGCCAGGATTTAAACGAAGCATTGTTTCAATCAATCATTGACGTAATCGAATTTTGGTGGCCATATCGTGACATCATGATGTATGCCATTTTGGACATGCCTGTGGACTTATCCTTGCATTTTTACGCTCATGTGGCATCCTGGATGTATGGATACTGGGTTACCCGTTTTACAACGCTATTCATTGGCCCCTTTGTGACGGGCCCCAAAGGAATGGTTGTCCTTTCCTTGGTTGTATATATTTGGATTTTTCCTTATGCCCTGACGCACAGCCTGGAAGAAACCTGGGTCCTTTTGGATCAATCCTGCACAATGCTGGTCAATTTTTTGAAAAAATCCGTACCAGAACTTTGATTTTTATTATTTTTTTGATAGTATTAAAAAACTTAAAAATTGTGGAAAAAAATGAGCTCTAAAAAACAGTTTATTCAAGCATTGTTGTGGGTCGCTTTGTGGAGTTTTCCCGCTTTTTTCTCTGTTTTTGGAACGAAGAGTGAGGAACAGCCACAGAATCGCATCAATGACACCAAGCGCAAGAGCATCAATGACATCAAGCGCACCGAATACCTTTTGGAGCTTATCGATAAAATCGAACAAATGGACCGAGATTATGTTGGAATGAAATTAGACTATTTGTGTGACGAATGTCCAGAAAGAAAGATAATCCAGCGTGCCCGTAAAAATAGGATACCTATTTGTCGGGCGACTCTTGGGAATGAAGGATAATCTCGTATACCTATAAATATAGTATACCTCTTTAGAACAAGGAATACACTAGATAGTCGCAGGTTTAAACACGCAGAGCATCCGTCAATGCTGTTTTTGGCGATTCTTCGGGTTGTCGGGTTTTCGCAATAATGGCGCAAGCGATGGATAATCCGTAATGACCAGAGGCATAAGTACCAGGAATAATCACGGAATATGCTGGGATGCGTCCGGCAATCTGTTTTCCTGTGGCACGGTCGATCACTTTTGTGCTGGATGTTAATACCACGCCAGAGGCCAAAATAGAGCCTTTTCCAACATGAACACCCTCGACCACCTGACACCCCGCACCAACAAACACCTCGTCTTCGATAATGACAGGCAAGGCTTGTAAAGGCTCTAATACCCCCCCAATGGTGACATTGGCTGAAATATGGCATCGTTCCCCGATAAAGGCGCAAGACCCAATGTGCGCACCGCCATCAATCATGGTTTTATGACCAACATGGGCCCCCATATTGATAAAACTGGGCATGATAATGCATGATTTACCCAAATAAGCCCCATGACGAATAAAGGCACCAGGCACCACGCGCGTTCCGTCTTTTTTCCATTTTTCTTGACCCAATAACAACGGAATTTTATCCCACCACAAGGATGAAAATCCCTGCTCGGCTGTATTAAAAAAACGAAATACCATTAAAATGGCTTGTTTTAAAGGGATATTGACAGACCACGGGGCATCGTCAGAATGATCACAAGGGGTGGGGCTTTGTACCACACATAATGATCCATCGGTTAACCCGTCCAGAGCTTGATCAAGGCAAGATTTTGCATGCGTCTCATCCAAGGTGCCCCCGTTTTCAGTGGCCATCCACAACTCGGTAAGATCAGACATCAATGTGTTATACCCCTCTGCCTTTGGTACCATTCCATCCTGTACTTTTTCCCTTAATCCATGCTCTGTCATGACTGTTTTCTCCTAAAATATCGAACCACGGCATCCATTGTTTCTGGGGAACATATCCCCATTTTCCACAATCCAGCCAAAAATGTTACACCGCAGGTGCCGACGAACAGGGCAACACCTCCTATTTTACTCCATAACGATAATGCATCAAAGGGGCCGACATAAAACCCTGTGGCAACGGATACGCAAAAAACGGATGCCGCACTCATCAGGCCGGCTCCTGTTGTTTTCAGGAAAAACACCCGCAATGATTTTGGAAGAACCCATCCGTCACGTTGCATTAAACGCACAACCAAAAAAATGGCATAGCCCCAAGATGCAATACAGGCAGCCAATGCCAACGCCAAATGCTGCAGATAATCGACCAATATCAAAGCCGCCATGACGTCAATGATTGCCGAGATGATGCCACCGATTAATGGAGTAGTCATATCTCTGGCCGCAAAAAATCGTGCTGTAAAAATCTTGATCACGATATATGCAGGCACACCCAAGGCATAAATCTTGACGATATTGGCTATGGATATCAATTGGGCGACGGATAATTTGCCACTGCCAAACAGGGTGATCACGATGGGAAAAGAGCATAATTCCATTAAAATCAGCGAAGGTACCGTCACAATCCAGGCAAGGCGTAAAGCTTGGGAAAAAACGGCATCGATGGATTCTTGGTCCTTTGCTTTGATCTTTTCTGCCAACATGGGCAACAATACAGAGCTCAGCGCAATGCCAATAATGCTGAGGGGTAATTGGTACAAACGATCGGCATACTGTAAATACGATAAACTGCCTACGGGAAGACGACAGCTGAGGTAAAGAGGAACAATAATCGTGTTGATTTGTACCGTAGAGACACTGAGCAAGCCAGGCGCAAACTTTTTCAAAAACTGCTTGATGTCGTCTGTCCATTTTGGCCAACATGGGGTAATAAAATACCCGCCCTTCCAAGAAGAATAGGCCATAAATAGGGTCTGTATGATGCCTGATAGGAGCACCCCCCAAGAGAAGAGCAACCCCGTTTCAGAAGTGAACCCCGATAAACAAGAGACAAACAAAATAACTGTAATGTTTCCAATGGATTGGGATATGGCTGGCGCGGAAAATCGGCCATGGGCGTTAAGGATGCTGCCAAAAAAAGTCACCACCGAGATGAAAAAGATGTAGGGAAAAACAATGGGGCCAAATTGCTGAACGTAACCCAAGGTATCAGGATGGGCGTCTGTCAAAAGCCATTTCGACAATGGCGCATAATACAACTCTATCCCCAAGGTTAAGCAGCCCAAAGCTAATAGCAGCATGGATAAAACCATGCCTGCAAAGACTTTATTCTTTTGCGTGTGGGTATAAGAAGGCAAAAAGCTGACATGAAAGGCACCCTCGGCAAAAATTCGCCTAAAAAAAGACGGTATTTTGACGGCAATGTTGATGGCATCGCTGATGGCATTCGCGCCAATCAATTGGGCAAGCAATAGGTCGCGTATGTACCCAGTGATGCGGCTCAACACCGTCAAACTGCTGACGGAAAAGACGGACTTTAACAGAGACATCAGGCAGGTCCTTGGTGATGAATGAATAGGGGGGTTCCACAGATTCGGGGTGCATGGTGGTACCAAAATAGGAAAAGAGAGGGCAGACGCCTGTGTAACAATCCGCAATGCTGAATTGTCCTGTGGTTTAACGTGTTGAACATGTCGTGCATTTTTCGAACATCAAGGATAAGACCATGGCATGGATTGAACAAGTGCGCCAATCTGAATCCATACAGCCCAAAGCCCTGAGTCTTGTGCACCCCAGGCCGGGGATCGTCGTCATGGTCACAGGCGTTCTCCGAAAAAAACAGGCTTGGATGGAAAGTGGGCCATTTTCTGAGAATACTCTTTGGAAAAACCCAAGCACTGCAGTGTCACGGATGCCATTTGCATACCGGATTCAATGGATTCAGGGACCACAAGGTGCGCACCCAGCCCCATAAATGGGGTGGTTTCTTGATAATTTCGCACCTGAACGCACACCGAAAGATCGGGGAATTTTCGACGCAATGCCCGAACAATATCCGCTGATGTTGCAATGTGACCAAAGGTGATTAGAAATACTTTTGCCTCGTAAATTTTGATGCGTTTCAAAAACTCAATATCCCGCGCATCACCCAAAATGGTGGGGTAACTGTTTTCGTTTGCCCGATCCAATGCCGTTTGATCATAATCCATAATGACAAAGGAAATGAAATTGTGTTCTAAAATTCGTGCAATGGTTTCGCCCACATGACCAAATCCAGCAATCACAACCGCTTGACGGTGTGCTGTGGATTCGCATCCCTTTTTGGGCGTTAACATCTTTTTACAGACTAAAAACAGCATGGGGGTAATCACCATGGATGCCAATCCCATCAACAACAATCCATCAGTCGTTTCCTGGCCCAATGCGGGTTTT
>VGCF01000037.1 GCA_016870135.1 Alphaproteobacteria bacterium | reverse complement strand
CTATAGCTCAGGTGATTGGAGGGAACATGTCCATGATGATCAAGAATTTATTATGTTTTTACGCTATGGCTAGGCCTATTGTTCAGTCCAGATGGGGCAGCTTTGGTATAGAGGGGATAACACGCAGCATTGTGCCCCTATTGCTCTGCACGATCATGGTCTTTTTATCCGGTTGTTCAGTACCAGAGGTGACCAAAACACCGAGCCCTGTACGTTCAACATCGCGCCCCTATGTGATTAAAAACCGTCTCTATGTTCCGCAACAACACTTTGAATTGGTGCAAACGGGTACGGCCTCTTATTACGGTGGTAAAGATGGGTGTCATGGGGCCAAAACAGCCAGTGGAGAGCGTTTCAACATGTTCGCCCTGTCCGCTGCCCATAAAACCTTGCCCTTGCCATCCATGATTATGGTGGAAAATTTGGAAAATGGAAAAAAATTGGTCTTGCGCGTCAATGATCGTGGGCCGTTTTCGTCAAGACGCATTTTGGATGTATCAGTAACAGCCGCACGCCGTTTAGGATTTTATCACAAAGGGTGTGCCAAAGTTCGCATTTATACTTTGGTGGGTGAAAGTGTAAAACTGCCGGAAAATCGTCCTGGTTTTTGTAAAAAGAAGAATCGCAATCAAGAGCAAGGCGATTTGTCATGGCGTCGGTATTATATCCAAGTCCCGTGTAGCAATGAAAAAAGCCTTATGGCTATGAAAAAAACCATGTCCTCTTGGGGCAGAACCCATATTCAACGATCGGGCGGGGGGAATTGTATTTGGATTGGTCCGTACAGCACTCATGTGGCGGCGGCTCAGGTATGCCAAAGAATACCCAAGAAATACGTGAATGGCATTGTGTGTCAAAACAATCGAAAAGCGGGTTCTCAGAGTAAAAAGTCCAAGGGTGTACGCAGACAAAATCGACAACGAAATAAAAATAGTTAGGTATCAATGGGGTTAATCCTGAATAGGGGGCTTTATGGGGTGGATCCTGGCCATGTAGGCAGGATGGTGCTGGGTACACTCACGACAACGGGGTTAGGGCACAGGCGCGCTCAGGGGGGCGCAGAGTATAAGACGATGGATGGTGTGGATCTGGCGGTTGTTTTCTGCCCTTTGTTTTGACAGGCACACCGACAGGATTTCATCTGACCTCAAAGCATCTGGCCCACCAAACGACAGACACACCGACGGGTTTCTCTGATCCCCCCTTATTCAAAAGGCCCATTTATGGGCAATAGACCAATGGATCTGGCGGTGCGCTTATTTCTTTTGCAGTTCAAAGGTTCCTTTTGGCATTGGGCCATTTTTTATAGTATTTGATAAGGTGATGGTGGTGGTTTTACCGTAGGCATCGGTCATAAACCAACCCGTCAGCGGACATAAGAGCGGATTTTTCAGCAGAGCTGGGTTAAAGGTCAGACCAAATTTTCCAGCATTTGGGTCTTTTTTGATCTTCATCACCAATGTAATCCGTGCATCATGGTGTATCATTTCCACCAACTGTACGTGGTCATGCAGTTTCCCTTGCAACAAAAAGGCCACTGGGCTGCGGGATAAATCCATGGATTGGCTGCGATTTCGGCGACCATCGTAATGGATTAATTTGCCTTGCAATGCGATCATTTGAACCTGGGATGGGGCGTGATACACCAGACGCATCTCTCCTGGTCGGCGCAAGTATAAATCTGCCTTCATACAGGTACCATTGGGGTTTTTTTGAATCAAATCCGTGCGCAATGTTTGAATGCTGTCCCAAGATTGGCTGAGCATAAGCAGGTGTTGTTGGGGGGTTAATACAACGGGTTTTTTGGGGGTGTACACATACGTTGTGTTGGCCGTGGTTTTTGATTTTGAACACAGAGGAGAAAATGAAAGGGCGCATAGAAAAAACAGCGCGCTGCGCCATGGCAGGCGGGCTAATGGGGTATGGATCATGAAGATTTTGGGTAACATCAGTGTCTCTTGGTTTTTGTTTTTCAATGGTTTTGAACAGTCTAGATAAACATTTTCTCTGTGAAAAGCCCCTGTGTCTGACGTTTTCAGTCCTTTTTCGGGCAGGGTGGGGCAAGACGAAAAATCAATAATGTGTTACCATGCAGGGGTGTTGATTTGATAATGTGCTTGGCGTGATTTTACCGTCTGATCCTGTTGATACCAAAACATTGCGCGCCCAGGGGGTAGAGCCATCGATCAATCGGTTTGCATTGTTCTGGATTTGGAACATCATCCGCCCATTTTCCTGGCGTATCGGTCTGATTTTTTGGGTTCCTGTGGCCTGGGCTTTGGGTCTGTCTTTAACATCTTGCGCCATTCAAATGATCGTGGTGAGCATTTCTGAAAAACAAGATTCCTTGTTCATTCCTATGCTGTTTTTATTTGGGATAAGATTTACTTTAATTTTAAATTATCGTTTGTACGACTATTTTGTCAGTATTGGTATGATGCCTGTGCTGCGTAAAACCATTGGGACAACGGTCACCAGCGAGATTTTAAAGAAACAGTATCCCTATTTTCAAATGAATCCATCGGGGGCTTTGGGGTCCAAAATCAATGATTTAATGCGCAATGTGCCCAACCTGATCGAGGCTTTAAGCCAAGAATTTTTCGGCAATACTTTGGCCATCATCATTGCCATTGTGACGTTGACCTACGTACACCCCATTTTTGGGATACTGATGGCATCTTGGGCCATGTGTGTCATGGGTATCAGTTGGTTTTCTTCTAGAAAATTATTAAAATCGTCCCACCAATTGTTTGAAAAAGGAGCCATTTTTACAGGGAAAGTCATTGATATTTTAAGCAACATTTTGTCTGTTCGTTTGTTTTATAATGCCCACAGAGAAGATGCCGTGTTGTCCCATACGATGGATGATGTGGTGAATCAGGAAAAGCAGATGGAGCAGCAATATTTTAATATGCGCTCTGTGACCAGCATCATTTCTGTGCTGATTTTTATAGCCAATGGTTATTTTTTATGCCGAGGATACAGGTATGGTGATATTGATGCGGGAGGAGTGGTTTTGGTGCTCAGCGTCAATCGATCGGTTATGGATTTTTTGTGGCGCTTTGATCAGGTTTTTTCCAGTATGTCCGAGTATTACGGCAGCATTACCCAATCATTACAAGCCATTTATCACGGAAAATCCATAGGAGACGATCAGCATTTGCCCGATTTGTGTGTGAAAAAGGGAGAGATTACATTTTCCGATGTGGGCTTTGCCTATCCGGGATGTCCTGCGGTGTTTACAAAATTATCTCTGCAGATTCACTCGGGTGAAAAAGTGGGTATTGTGGGGCGTTCAGGCAGTGGAAAGAGTACTTTTGCCCACCTGTTGTTGCGTTTGTATCAGACTCAAAGTGGATCCATTTCCATTGATGGGCAAGATATTCAGGCCACCAATCTTGGCTCTGTGTATGATCAAATGACTCTGGTGCCCCAAGAAACCCATTTGTTTGAACGTTCGTTCAAGGACAATATTCTGTATGCCAATCCATCAGCTGAGGAGTCGGATTTACAGCGCGTGCTGCGGGAATCGTGTTGTCAACAGTTTATACAACAGTTTCCCAATGGCATGAATACACTGATTGGCGAGAACGGCATTCGTCTGTCTGGTGGTCAGAAACAGCGTCTATCCATTGCGCGCGCCATGTTGCGTCATACCAAAATTTTGATTTTGGATGAATCCACATCACACTTGGATTCTGTGACAGAATCCAAGTTACAGGATCATTTGTGGCAATTTTTTGGGGATAAAACCGTCCTGGTGATTGCGCACCGTTTGGCCACGTTGCGTCGGATGGATCGCATTATTGTATTAGATGGTGGACAAATCGCCGAACAGGGGTCGCACCAGGAATTGTTGGAAAAACAGGGGCTGTACAGCATGATGTGGCGCACCCAAGAACAAACAGAGGATAGGGGGCAAGAATAGGGGGCAAAATGGGTGGGTGAAGAAACGCGTGCACAAGGGCTGGTGGGGCCGTTTTTAAGTATGGCGAAAAGGGTTTACATTTGAAATGGGTATGAAATGTAAGGTGTTTAACAAGAGGAGAAAAATCATGAATGATCATACGCAATCGATATACAGTTCTGATCGCAACACCATATTTCCTGTCGTTGTGTTGGGTGGAGGGCCCGTTGGATTATTTGCCGTATTTATGGCGGGTATGATGCAATTAAAGTGCGCCTTAGTCGAGGCCTTGCCCCAGTTGGGTGGTCAGTGTCAGGCCTTGTATCCCGATAAACCCATTTATGATATCCCAGGAATGCCAGAAATATCGGCCGGTGATTTGGTTGCCCAATTGTCTCAACAGATGGCGCCGTTTAAACCCACGGTTTTTTGCGGTCAAACGGCAGAGCATGTGGATCAAGAGGAAGAGTCTGGTTTATTTGTCATTCGGACATCGGCCGGACGTATGATTTTGGCCCAAACCATCATGATTTGTTGCGGGGCTGGCGCCTTGGTACCAAAGCGGCCTCCCCTGGAAGGTATAGAACAATTTGAAGGACAAAGTGTATTTTATTCGGTTCCATCAGGCCATGGTTGGGCGGGTAAAGATATTGTCATTGCTGGCGGTGGAGATTCGGCTGTGGATTGGGCTTTGGTGTTGGCAGGCAGCGCAAAATCCGTTCACATGGTCCATCGTCGGGCTCGGTTCAGTGCGCATGAACACAGTGTGGCACGATTACAAGAAGAGTTTCAATCGGGCCGAGTTCAACTGCATGCGCCATATCAATTATTGGGCCTGGAAGGGCAGGTTGGACAAATCAGCGTTGTACATGTTCATGATGGAGCAGGGGGCAGTAAAAGCCTATCGGCCGATATTTTATTGCCCTTTTTTGGTATGCAAAATGATCTTGGACCTTTGGGCCGTTGGGGGTTGGATATTGATCAACAGCGTATTGTAACCAACCCTTTAACAGGGCAAACCAGTCGTGCAGGTATTTATGCTGCAGGCGATATTGTGACCTATCCCCATAAATTAAAACTCATCATGACGGGTTTTGCAGAGGTGGCTCAGAGTATGCATCACCTAAAGGGATATTTATTTCCCGATCAATATGTCGGCGTCAAACATTCCACCACTTTGGGTAATCCTGGATCTTGGGCCAGTTAGAGCATCCGGGTTTAAAGGCAGATCAAATCTGGTGGGGTTAATGTGTTCGGTTTGTGCTAGTGGCAGATAGAATCTGGACCTCTAGGCACCCGTCTTAGAGGTTGAATGCGTTGTTATCCTGGTAAAACCATGGTCATCCCTGTCAACAGGGGGATCCAACAGGTTCCTGCCTGCGCTGGAATGACATAGAACTGCGCAGCATGTCTTGCATAACCTGTGTCCAAATGAACTTCTTTGTACCAATGCTGCCTTGCAATTTGTATGACATGATCTAATAAAATTTTACCATATCCTTTGCCGCGGGTTTTTTCTTTTGTGATCAAATCATCAATATACAGAATTTTCCCCCATGCAAGGGTTGTAAGGAAACGAAATCCTATGCGTGCTAGAACCTCTTCTTGTTCGTAAGCAGCAATGATTTCATAACCTTTAGTGTTCCGTGACCTGGGTAACAAAAATTTCTTTACTTCGCAAATGGGGACGTAATTCGCAAAACGCATCAAGTGATTACGCAAATTCATCGTGGGTTTTTAATGGTTTGATATGCATAATTAACTCCTGATATTTTTATTCAACCAATTCACAATATGCTCAGGGTATTGTTCAAACCATGTGTCGACTTTGTGATTACCTAAGCTGGTATCAGTATTCGAAAAATAAGGTCCTTTTTTGAAAAGCCATGTATATAATCCTTGCCAAAAACCCATGCCATAATTGGGGATTTTAGCAGAAAAGTATCCATCGTCACTAAAAGAACTATGCTGAACGTCCGGTTGCCAAATCGTGCTGTTTGAGATTTTGATTAATTGATCGCCAACCTCTTCTTGATACTGCAGCATTCCTCTTATAAACAACACTGGCTTAGCATCTGGGTTGGGATGCACACCAATACGACCGAATACTGCACGTTCGGTTATTTTAGAATCAATATCGACAATCGCTTTGATCCTCTTGTCAGTGAAACCTTTAATTTGGGCTATATTAGCACCAATACTATGGCCCATAAGAATGATGTTCTGGGTATCAAAAGAGCTTGATATGTTTCCAAAATCTTGGAAGTGCTCCAATACAAAATCAATGTCTTTTATCGCTGAGGCAATGATTTCATCGTCGTATGCATAACGATAATCTCTATCCCGAGGAAGATTCCACACATCCTTAAATGTTAAATTTATTTTTGTACCATCAGGAAATTTCACAAAGTTCGCCACATAAGGTTGATCCATCGTAATCACGATGTAACCATGGGAGGCTAACGCTTCATAAAGAATCGTGTTTTGCTGGCGCACATTGCCTCTTCCAGCGAGCGAAATGATAACAGGAAATTTACGGTTCTGGATCATAAGCGCACCTGGAATAGCATGCTCTAAAACCTTTGTTCCGCATACATTCCCATCATCGAGGGTTCCCGTCATATAAAGAGCGGTCGTCTTCGTTTTTGATGTCGGGTAAAAAACCGTTGCCATCCATCGGCGTTTATCTCCGCTTCGAAGTTGGGTTCGAGTAGGATCAGAAAGCTCAACATTAAGCATACCTATGCCATATACTCCTTGTGGTTCTGGTAAATTTAGAGGATTTGCAAGTGCAGAAGAATCCATCACAAAAAGCACAGCTAGTAATGAGAAAAGTAATGTGAAAATCTTCATTTCACTCTCTCCAAAATAAACTCACATCTCTGTGTAACCGTCAGCCCTTTGGGTACCATCATGATGTCAAAGCTAAACTCTTTATACACATCCAGATGAATCTGTTCAAAAATTAAAGCATCCTCATAAGAAATTTTTCTGGCGTCGGTATGTTCGATAAACCCTAGATTTTCAAAAAAGAATATCTGGCTCTGGTAAACGCCGTTTTTTAGGCAACGATCAATTTCATCAAGCAATAAAGGCGAAGGCTTAAATTCGAGGCCTTTCCAATGGGCCAAATATTTACCAAGGGCATAGGTGCAAAAAGGTGAACGGTCGTAAAACTGCAGATCTCCAGCAGCATTCATCTGCCGCTCTTTCTGCATAAGTGTAATTTTATCGACAAACTCAGGCTCTTCCCATGGCTTTTCCATGCCCTTAGCTTGCTCTTGGCTAATCACATCGGTTGCAGCTTCATGAATTACAGTATGCCCTAATTTTTCTAGCTCTTTGATGACAGAAGTTTTTCCACTGCCTGGGGTGCCGGT
>VGCF01000036.1 GCA_016870135.1 Alphaproteobacteria bacterium | reverse complement strand
TTCGTGCCATAGAAGAAGGTTTGCCCCTCGTGCGTGTGGCCAATACGGGGATATCCGCCATCATCGATCCGTTGGGGCGTGTTCTGCGCACCTTACCTCTTGGACAGCGCGGCGTGTTGGATGGTGCCTTGCCTGTATTTATCCCCATCACGCCTTATGGGCGTTATCAGGATCGTATTTTTGGCATCATGATGGGGGCGCTTTCAGGCCTGTTATTGGTCTACAGGGCGGGGTGTTATTGGACAAATAGAACAAGAAAGAGGAAACACAATATCCGAAATGATACGATCTGATAGAAGAAGGAGAGAGAGATCTCCTTCTGGTGCGCTCTCCACAACAGGGGGACGGGTGCGTATATCACTGCTCTGTGTGTCAGAGGCGAGAAAACCCTTCAGGGTTCTGGCGCCATTATTGTGTCATGATTGCCCCCCACACGTCATCACAAATCTTATACAAGCGCCCCCCCCTCTGTTTATGCACGAGGGCTGGCATTGACGCTGTTTTGCATGCGCAACAGGCTGTTTTCTTTACCCAAAGCCACCATGATGTCCGTTAAACTGGGGGATATGGTCTGACCTGTTAAGACCAAGCGTAATGGTTTTGCCACCGCCCCAAAGGACAGATTCTTTTCCTGTGACCACTGACGCAGGTATTCCTCGATGCAATGGCTGCTCCAGGGGGATAAATCCCTTAAAATGGGGATTAATTCAGACAGCATGGAACCATCATCACCAGATAATACAGGTGGGTTTTCCAAACAAGGGGACAGATAAGGGATTAATTGTGTGCGCAAAGCACACAAACTGGTGGCACGCACAGCCAGAGCCGGTAAGATGGCCTTGCCCACACGGCATGCCGCATCCGAGAGCCTATCTGGTGACAGGGCAGGTGCATCCAGGGGCTCGTGGACGACATCATGCCACAGAGATTCTAAACCATCATCGCTCAGGGTACGTTGGCGTAAATAATGGCCATTTAATGACAAGAATTTGTCGCGATCAAAACGGGCGGCCGATTTGGACAAGGATGTGCCATCAAACCAGGCCTTGGCTTGCTCTTGATCAATTTTTTCATCATTGCCGTGGGACCAACCCAAGCGCAATAATCCGTTGCAGATGGCTTCGGGTAAAAATCCGTCCGCACGGTATTGCTCAATGCCTATGGCCCCATGTCGTTTGGATAATTTGGCACCATCATCAGAATGAATCAGAGGAATATGGCTCATAGAGGGCGCAGTCCACCCCATGGCATGATACAGATTCAGCTGTCTAAAACCATTGGTTAAATGATCATCGCCACGAATGATATGGGTAACGCCCATATCATGATCATCCACCACCACCGCCAACATATACGTTGGGGTGCCATCGCTGCGCAATAAAATCATATCATCCAGGTCTTCGGCATCCACCTTGACCATCCCTTGGACCGTATCATGAAAGGCGATTTCTCCTGACAGGGGGGCCTTTAATCGAACGACAAATGGACCTGCCGGGTGATCGGTGCGATCTCTCCATCGGCGATCATAGGTTGGGTGTAAACCGCGGGCCAGCGCATCGTCCTTCATGGCCACCAATTCTTCTGGTGTGCAATAACAACGGTACGCTTTTCCCATATCCAGCAACTGTTGGGCGACGTTCTGGTGTCGCTGTTGCCGCTGGGATTGAATGACCACATCACCATCCCAATCCAGACCCAGCCATTTTAAATTGGATAAAATATTGTCAGCCGATTCTTGACTAGAGCGCGCCTGATCAGTGTCTTCTAGGCGCAATAAAAATTGCCCACCATAGTGTCGCGCATACAGCCAATTGAACAGAGCCGTTCTGGCACTGCCTAAATGCAAAATACCGGTAGGTGAGGGCGCAAAGCGTGTAATGATCCCAGACATGGTTTGATGGATTAAAACCTGTACCCCTATTGTGAATGACAAATGGAAAAAAAGCCAACGTTGGAACACAAAAATGGGGTGGATTTGGAAAAAACATTGAAAAACATTGAAAAAACATTGAAAATTTAATATCTTAGCCTTTTCATTTCTCTCATTTTTCGAGATCCTGTTAGAGGAGTGCCTTTGGATTTTTAGGTATGCGCAGTTTTATAGTAACCACCACGCACGCACGCATAGTGTACCGTTGGGCCAGACATGATTGGGTTCGTTACCGCCAAAAGGTACAAACCATATTGTTAGAATTATTAGACGGCCCCACAGGTGCGGTGATTGAAATCAATAGGCACTCTTTTTGGATCAAGCGCAAACAGTGGATCAAAGGATTGATGGTCTGGACCATCGAAGAATGCCCCACCGAAGTCGTGTCTTATGGTGTTCAAAATATGATAAAATCCTATCCTTGGCCCGTATGTTTAACGTCTCAAGATGGTCAAATCACAGGGGTTAATGCGGCGCTGGCTCAATTTTTGGGTGTGGCATCCAGCAGTCTAGAAGGGCAAACCTTTTTTGATTTATTTGTTGAACCGCCGGTTTTTGAAAAGGAATTTCATCAGAAAACCTATCAATTGAAAACCATGCAAGGCGTCCATCTCAGTGTCACCATTTCCCACATGATTAACAGCGATGAATGCGTAACGTTCTTTTTGTTCCCCACCTTTTTACAAAACAGCGGATTTCGGTTGGGTGATGTGGAATTTTTGGGGACTTTACCTTTGCCGGCTGCATTGTTGGACGAAAATGGTGGCATACAAGAGGCCAATATGTTGTGTAAAGAGCAACTGGGTATATCCTCTGTGGCCACATTGGCCCAATGGATCGGGGAAAAAGACCGCTATGCCTTTGCCCAACAATTGCGACGATTGCGAAAAATGCAAGAAGGGGTGGGCAGCATTACCGTGCAATTACGCCACCATCATGATCGCACGGTGTTTGTCTTTTTAAAGTACATCACTGGCCATGACGACAATGATCCTGGACACTTTTTTTCGATTTTTGCCTTTGATGATCACGTTTTACCCATGAAAGAAGCCGATCCCCAGAAAATGCAATTATTGGGTCAATTGGCCAGCGGAATCGTTCATGATTTTAATAACTTGTTGACGGGAATATTGGGGTTTTGTGATTTGTTGTTGCAACGTCATCAGCCCGAAGAAATGTCATTTCAAGACATTCAGCAAATCAAACAGAGCGCCATGCGTGCGGCACGATTGATTCAAAAACTGCTCTCTTTTTCCAAAGATACCCCATCTGCCCATGCCCATATTTGCTTGAAACAATGTTTACAAGAATTATTTCCCCTCATTAATCGTATGGTGGGGCCCAAGATTTTAGTGACCATAGAAGATCAAGGACAAGAATCCTATGTCATGAAGGGTGATCTGAGTCAATTAGAGCAAATTATCCTGAACTTGGTCATTAATGGGCGCGATGCCATGGCCCTTGGGGGTATGTTAACCGTATGTTTGCGGATGATGACGTTTACGGAAACGTACCCCGTGATCAAAGGGGTTTTACCAGCGCGCACCTATGTGGTGATGGATATCAAAGATACAGGTATGGGCATTGATGCCCAGCATGTGGATCGTATTTTTGATCCATTTTTTTCCACAAAAGATCCCGGTCAAGGTACAGGATTGGGTTTGTCTAATGTCTTGCAAATTATGGAGCAAATGAACGGAGGGATTACAGTAGAAACCGCCAGAGGCGTCGGGACCACATTGTCGTTGTATTTTCCAGCCTGTTCCCAGCAACATGTGGTGGAACATGATACCACCAATCCTGCACCATCCAGCACAAAACAGTCTAAAACCATTCGCATTTTATTGGTCGAAGATGAAGACCCCGTTCGCTTGTTTGCCGCCAGAGCGTTACGTGAAAAAGGGCATGATGTCATCGAGGCCCGTGATGGTGTCCAGGCCATGAGTTTTTTGGAAAACCAGTTAATCGTTCATGTTATGGTGACGGATGTGATGATGCCAGGTATTGATGGACCAACGTTGGCTGCATCCGTTCGACAATTGATGCCAACCACCAAAATATTGTTTGTTTCTGGTTACCCAGAAGAATCTGTGCGCACCCATTTGCCAGAGGCCATGGATCAAATCTATTTCTTGCCCAAACCCTTTGCGCTGGATGATTTGGTGAATAAAATTCAAGATATGGTGCAAACAACAGCAATGTGATGAAGGGTAAAGGGCTGTCCACCATTTCTTGAACCCATCACGGCGTATACCTCCTAAAGCAATAGCCCGATTAATCCAACACGTCTTTAAGGAATGATGTTAAGGGGTAAGAGGTGCATCGACAGGCTCTGTAATGGCATGCTGAATGCTGGATTCTTGGGCTGGGGCACGAAACGCATCAAACGTTTTTTCCAATACGGCATTAATTAAACCGTGACCTTTATCCAACAAAAAGCAATGGGCCGCCATGATGTACTCATTTAAAATCACGCCTTTGGGTGTGGATGGACAATGCTGAATTTCAAATCCTGCGCATCGAAAAATCGCCCGAGTCGTGTTTTCCATTTGATCCATGGACCAGCCTGAAGGCAATGCGCTTGCAATGGTATGTTCTACCTTTTCCCACGACTCATCGGCACCCAGAGTAATAAAGGTAAAAAAATCTTGATCGATGGCGATATGTTCTTCCTGGAACAACGCATACCCTGCGGGGGTAAATCGATACAATACGAAATCTTGGACAATGTTGGCAATGGACATGTCTGGACAGAGTAATTTTTGAAAAGTGGCTTGAATGGCCGCCAATCGCGATACTGTACGGGGAAATAGTGGGCTGCTCAATGGGGGGTTCCTCGGTACAACATCTCTGTATCTAGCATATCAAATTTGATTCAGGGAAAACAGATCTGTCATGCGATCTGTCATGCATGCCCTTAATAGTTCTGCAAAACGTTGGGGAAAAATTAGAAACCCCTATAAGGGGGCCCACCATGCTTATGCTGTCCTGTACCAATCAATCCTTTTAATCTTGGGGATTCGTTACAATGACGTCTTTGACAGCAGGTTCGCTATACGTCAAAGATGGCGCCAAGATAATGGTTTCTTCCTCCTGGACATCGTCTGAACGCTGGGTATTCTGGGTCGTTTGCTTTGGCTCTGGTGTTTCACGACGCATACCCCCCAATAAACGACGATAATGTTCAGCATGTTGAAAATACGATTCTGCTAGCACCACATCACTGTCGCGCAATGCATCTTTGCCTAATACGATATACCGATCAATTAATTGCTGAGCATTACCTCTGACTTTACCCTCTGGGCCGTGGCTTTCGATCACAGAGGATCGACCAAGAGTGGTTTTTTGGGTGGGGGTAAACGGTTTCTTATTACGGAAAAGATCTTTCCCAGTGCTCATAAGGTATTTTTCCTCTATATTGTATTGTGCAATACGATGTATTTTTAATGAGTCTAAAAAACTCAATCCATCATTGAATACAGAATATCATTTTTTTGGCACTCTTCCAAGAGCCGCTGTTGATTCGTGCGGCATTTTGTCAAGCAAAACGATTCAATCAAGGGATGCATTAATCGGTGCCAATTGGCTTTGACCTGTAATCGAATCAATACGGCCCCCAAAATAACGGCAACACGGTCAAAAATCAGAAATTCTGGTGGGATTGTCGTTCCCCCGTGGTCTTTTAGCGTGTTTTCCAAATGATGCATGGCATCTAGGGCTTGTTTGGGACAAGACACATGGTCTAAATAACAGTCTTGATCCTGTAAAAATGGTGCCAATAAAAAATGCGCCCAATCGTTTAATGCCATGATCATGGGGTGTGTCAGGTCTTTAAACCCCAATTCTGCATAGGCCTGTTGTGTTAATTGCGAGTTTTTGTTCAACAGCCCTTGATACAAATGGCAAAAGCCTTGGACAAACATGGGCGAAAAAATGCGTACACATCCAAAGTCAAAAATATGGAGTTGGGCATTCTGTTCATAGAATCGTTTGTTGTCCAAACCCGTTTCTGTCGGTGGCTGTGGGCAAGACCATGCCATATTGCCCATGTGGGGATCACCATGCAGCATACCGGCACGATAAAAAGGATAATACCAGGCCCAGAAAATCTTTTGGCCTAAATCATGACGCAAATCTTGGTTCTGATGAAAAGCCGTTTCAATTCCTTGGGCCGGAGACCAGGACATGGTCAATATGTGTGCTGTGGTTAAATCGGGAAAAGGAAAGGGAATATGGATCAGTGGATTATCCTTGAATAATTCTCGCCAACAAGATATATTTCTGATTTCGGACCCATAATCCAATTCCTCATACAAACGCTGTTCCCACTCGTGAGGAAAATCTCGCATATCCAAACCATGACTCGATTCCCAAGCATGGCGCAATATCATTTTAAATAGGGCCAAATCTGCTTGGACGGCTTGTTTCATGGTGGGGTATTGCACCTTAACCGCCACCTCTGTGCCATCGTGCAATGCGGCCCTATGAACTTGCCCTAAAGATGCGGATGCCACTGGGTTTTGATCAAAACGTGCAAATCGAGTCTGCCAATCCTTACCCCACTCTAGTTGCATTTTACGCCCCAGTAACGCCCCATGCATGGGTGGAGCATTGGTGCACAGTGTCAACAAAGCCTGTGCACAATCATCAGGTAACAGACCTGGAATCATACCCGCCATTTGAGCGATTTTGACCATTGGTCCTTTCAGTGTCCCCAACGCCTTGATGATCTCTTGAATGCCTTTGGCTCTGGTACTCCTTTGGTCTGAGTCATGGTGATTGGCACAGCCCTGCAGGGGTGGCGTTGTTTGTTTTGTGGGGGGTGCATTGGTTAGCACAATGCCATCTGTAACCCGTTGAGGCAATAGAGCGGGCATTTTCATGGTGTTATGAATGCGTAGCCCAGATGGTGAATCAACGGTGTGGTGCACGCCAAGTATGTCTTTTATGGTGGCGGTTTGTCCCTCATCCTCAGTGATCATAACAGGGCTGGACATCTCTTGTTTTGATTTGTTGAGTGCCGGTTTCTTGTCCGACAACCCGGCGGTCAATGTGTGGGGAAAGATATTTTCAAAGGGGGTTTTATGGCACGTTTGACTGTTTGTCATCTGCTGATCTGAACCATTAGATGATTTTTCTACAGATGAGTCTGCCACATGATGAAAACAGGGCAGGGGATCTGTTGGTTGTGCAGACGACAAACACGGTACAACGGATGGATTTGAGGGCAGGGGATCTGTTACAGGAAAGAGGTGATGGGTATGGATACAGCATTTTTGACCAGCCGTCCTTTGGCTATCCTTCTTTGGAAAAAAGACTTTTTTCAGTCTCCATGTTTTCAAAGCCATGCGACATATGCGTATATATCGAATCCATAATATAGGAAAAGAAATGATATAGAATTCCTTTGTTATAGGGTTGGCCAGATCGCAACGCTTATCCATGATGGATATCACACGGAAATGATATCTCTAGATTCATCATATGCCATATATAATCTGATTTGAAATAATCGGCGTTGAAAAAGGCCTTGAATGTTGGCCTTGAATGACAACAGTCCCCACAAAACCTCTGGCAAAAAACCCTGAACAGCGCGTAAAAATATCGATAACGATTCCTGTTATTTTTCCCAATAGCCAAAAGGTTTTTTAATTCGCAAGAATGTTTTAGGATCTGGATCATTCAGTATAGATCCATACTTTGAAAGAGGTTGGTGGATAAGGATATACGTGAAATACCGCAATAGGATATTTTGGTATTTATGAACAAAAAATTTTTTAATTTAGGATTGAATGATATTTAGTTTTGAATTATTTTTTTTTTTAATTAGTTAGTTCAAGTT
>VGCF01000035.1 GCA_016870135.1 Alphaproteobacteria bacterium | reverse complement strand
GGCAATACGAACGGAGATTCTTGATTCTTTTGCAAGATAAAAACAAAGGGCTGCACACCAGGACTGCACGCCATGGCCATACCCAGGGCGTCTATTTTTGGATCAAAATGCCTGGTGGACAAGAAAAACAAGTATTTTCCATCTGGGTCAAAAACAGGGTGCGTGTTTGAAAAACAATCGTCTGTAATTTGGTGATTGGTGCCCTCTGTGGTGTCATAAATCCAGATGCTGTTGCCCCTAAGGTGCGATTGCAGACTGTACGCGATCCAGCGACCACAGGGTGACCATTGGTATCCTTGGACGGCGCCATGGGTGCTGCGGTTGATGACTGTTGTCTGCACATTATCAAGGGTTGTGGTGTCACCCCATTGAATCAATATCAATTCATGGCGATGATTTACACAGACCAAAGTGGGCAGAGTAGGGTGGGCAGCGGCATCATTAATCCGACCCCACACCCCATCTTTTCCTTGGTTTTGGAGGGGCTTATACGTAACAGGGGTGACGCTGTTTTTGGCATAAAATTCAAAAACATCTTCTAAACCCTGATCGTGCAATGTGGCCAAAGTGCCATTCTTGAACCACGCAGCAAAGCGGTATCGCACACCATCCATCATTCCCTTTTGCTCGGCCGGACCCTTGGCAGGTGTCAGGTCAAAAAGACGGCCACGGGTGATCAGCGCCAAACGTTTTCCATCAGCAGATAGGGCATACGACGTTAAATGTTTTTGTGGACTTTTGACTTGACGGGCCTTGCTTTGCGCGCCAAGGTTCAGTGTTAACGGTACGAGCAGGTTTTCCCCAGTTGTTGTATCATAGGTCCAAATATTTCCTCCACAACTATAGGTTAACCTGTGGCCGTGGGAGGAGAGTTGGCGGGGATAAAAATCCTGGTGGTGGGTATGCTGTCGCACGTCTGTGCCCGTGGTGGTACACGAGTAAATTTGTCCTGTTCCATCCTTGTCTGAAAGGAAATAGATGCGATCGTTGATCCACAGCGGGGCCAACAGATTGTGGGTAATGTCGGATAACAGACGTTGAAAACACCCTGATCCGTCGGCATCAATCCACAACTGGCCTGCCGTTCCCCCCTGATAGCGTTTCCAAGAAATATACCCATATCCTTGTCTTTGGATGACGTGACCCTGACCATTCTGTGCAAAGGAGGACCCCTCACATGGGCCGATGGGATGCGGGTGCAGTTGCCCTGTTTGAATATCCAAATACGCCAGGGTATAACCACGCAAAGTATTACCGTTAGCGCTGGTTAACACCCACAGGGTTTGGTCATCTTTCCACCCCAGCAGTTCTACGCCTCTGCCATAAAATGTCAGGCGCTCTGGCAAGCCGCCGTCGATGGAAATGCGATAAAGATCTTTGTCGGACACAAAGGCCAGCATCTGACCATCGGGGGAAAAATGGGGGTTCATGAGACCGGGCATGGGATGTGGCAACAGCATGCGTGGCGTGGCACCATTCGATATCCATAACGTATCCCTAGACACAAAGGCCAAGGCCCCATGATGCAGGGCAGGGTATTGGAAATACATGATCTTTTTGTATTTTTTTAGTGACCATAGTGACAGGAATTGTACACCTTTACAATGACGTTTGCCTGTATTGGCAATGCCATAAAATGGGTATATCATTATAACGATACTGGATTGCTGGGCATTCTATAATCTCTTTTTAATAAAATTTTATCCGATAAAACAATGAAAACTCCCGTGGATATTGATGAAAAAATACAAGCCTTGAAAAAGAATGTGGCTAACCAATGCCAGGGCGATCCGGTGCGTCATGGCGATGGAATGCGTGATCCAATCCTGCCAACCAATGGTTCAGAAGAGGATTGCGTACCCGCAGTATGGAGCAAAAATGACGCTGCTGATCCCTTGATGGTTCAAAAAGCAGCCAAAGACATAAAGCGCGGTTTGTCCGTGGTTGGGTCCCAAATGCTGGCATCCATAGGCGTGTCGTATGCCCTGGCTTGGGGGGTGGGGCACCTGTTCACTTTGTCTTCATTTTCGCGTATTATCATAGGAGCACTACTGGCTTTTGCTGCCAATGGCTTAACGGTATACAGGATGATAAAACAATGAGTGGTTCGCAATCATTACAACCATTGCAACAATTTTTGGTCAAAACGTTAATACCCATTAATGTTTTTGGTTTCGACCTTTCCTTGACCAACTCTGCCGCATTTATGTTGGGGGCCACAGGTCTTATTGTGCTGGGACTTGGTTTGGGTTTAAGACGCACAACAGGTCTTCCCAACCGTGTTCAAACTTTGGCAGAGCTGCCCTTTTCTTTTGTAGAGGGTATGGTGCTTGAAAACAATGGGAAAGAGGGGTTGCCCTTTGTTGGGTTTTTAACTTCTATTTTCTTGTTTGTTTTGATGGGCAATCTTTTGGGGCTTTTGCCGTTTGCGTTCACATTTACCAGTCAAATCATTGTGAATTTTTCATTGGCTTTTTTGATTTTATGCGTCGTGACGGTGTATGGCTTTATCAGAAATGGAGCAGGCTTTTTAAGACTGTTTTTACCAGAAGGGGTTCCCTTATGGATCGCCCCCATTTTGGTCCCTGTTGAACTGGTATCTTATTTATCTAGACCGGTCAGTTTGTCTATTCGGTTGTTTGCAAATATGGTGGCCGGTCACAGCATTTTGAAAATATTTGCGTTTTTTACAGCCAGTCTCGGGGTTTTTGGCATTGTGCCATTGGCTGTTAATGTGGGTTTGATTGGATTTGAGTTTTTTGTGGCCTTTATTCAAGCTTATATTTTTACGTTGCTCAGCTGTATGCATTTAAATGATACGTTACATTCACACTAATTAGGAGGTTAACAACCATGAGTATGAACACGATTGCTGCTGCACTGGCAGTGTTGCCGCTGGGTCTGGTTGCCATGGCCATGGGGTCTATTTTCAACAAAGCCATTGAATCCATTGCGCGTAATCCAGAAGCCAATGATCCCATTAGAAAGCTGGTATTTATTGGATTTGCGGTGGTGGAATCCGTGGCCTTGATTGCCTTCGTGGTTGCCGTTCTGATTTTGTACAAATAAGTCAGCACCATGCCTCAGTTTGATTTCAGCTTTTATATTTCTCAAGTTTTTTGGATGTGCGTGTCGTTTGGACTGTTGTTCTGGGCGATGCAAACCTTTTTAATCCCCAAAATCAGGCAATTGCAACAGAAACGAGCGGATGAAAAAAACGTCTTGTTAGAAGAGGCCCACGCCCTATTAGCCCAAGCCATTGCTTTGGAGAAAGACACAGAATCCAGGAGGCAAAGCGCCAGAGACGATGCCGAGGCTGTGGTCAGTCAAGCCCTGGCGTTGTGTGGACAGCGCATGCAATCAGAACTGTACGCCCATCAATCGTCATACCTGGCACAATTGGCAGAGTTGGAAAAAACCATAGAACAAGAGCGTACCGTGGCATGGAAAACACTGTATGATTCTGTTCCAGATTTGTGTGATCTGTTGACAAAAAAGTGGGCCAATGCCGAAAAAACCCAAGAGGTGGTATCATGACCTTTTTGACCAAAATGCGGAATGCTGTAATGGCTTTACCCATGAAAAAACCCGTTCTGTTATCTGTGTTTGCGCTATTATCCGTGGGATTGCTGTGGAAAGACGCCCTGCATTTTTCCATTCCGGTGGCCTTTTTTGTCTTTATCATCGGTGTTTGGAAACTGGCATCCAGTGTGGTTCAGCAAGAAATAGAAGTCTATCAAGGTCAGATTCAAACAGAGCTGCACAACGCACAAGACGCATTAAAAGAAGCCAAGGATCGATTGATGGCGGCAGAAAAAGTCCATAGGGAACTGGATTTGGTTCTGGATTCTGTTCTACAATCGGCGCACCAAGAAGCCGCACATATTTTGCAAAAAGCAGAAAAAGAAATTGATGCCATGCAAGAAAATCAGAGACGCCAACTGGATCTGGAAAATATTGTGTCTCGTCAAAAATGGAGGGCCGTTATGGCCCACGATGTATTGTCAGCCATGCGTGCATCCATTTCTGATCAATTAAAGTCCGGGAAACACGCCTCTATGGCCACAGAATCCATATCGGCCGTTGTATTGCGTAAAATTTCGACATCTTTTTCAACGACATCATAAAGAGCTTTTTTCGACCAAGTCGTCAAAAATAGGCTCAAGATGTTGTAGATCGCAAAGGTATGGCCATGCTGTAAGAGATTTCTGATTGCTCTTAACCGATACCGTATATCCCCCATGATATGCTGTTCTTTTTCTGAGCCTACTCACGTCTGTCGGCCCCTGTCTTTCTTGTTCATGAACAGGGTCTCAGCAGATTAAGATGGGGTTTTACCACAGAGATTGTATTGAGTGTCACTTTCTGCGTCACTATGCCCTCTATTTGGCTCATTCTTTGTCCCACTCTTTGGCCTATTCGTTTCTTTAATGATTGTATCAGTCCGTTTTTTCAGAAAATCCGCACCTGCTGGTTATACCAAAAACATGCGCTGGTTTTGTTTATCCCTTTGTAAAATCATCAGGAAATCGTCAGAACATGTCGGATCTTGATGGGCACCCTAAGGGTGTGAATATGAATAGTGATTTTTTTATTCTACCAATATGCTTAAAAACCGTCTTTTTTTTGCTAGATTTTTATCACCGATTAAAGGGATTACAGAAGGTGATCAAACCCGTCTTTTTTTTGCTAGATTTTTATCACCGATTAAAGGGGATGCAGAGCATGATCAAAACCGTCTTTTTTTTTCCAGATTTTTATCACCGATTAAAGGGATTACAGAAGGTGATCAAACCCGTCTTTTTTTTGTCATATTTTCAAAACTTGAAAGGGAAAAAGCAGGCGCTACAGGGTTCGAACCTGTGACCTATTGATTAAGAGTCAACCGCTCTACCAACTGAGCTAAGCGCCCTCCCTACTTTTTTATTATAATAGGTTTTTTCAAAAAACACAACGCCCCAGGGAAGGGTCTGTATATTCTATTTTTCCCCCTATTCAATGCGGCCTATGCGCCGTACCAACTCTGATCAATCCACCCCCGCCACACAGACCCAGCCCACACAGAGCCTCTGGCTTATGCCCCAAAAACACTCTGCTTTGCGCTCACAGGTTGCTGTTGAAAACATTCGTCTTGCCATTGGCTCCAGGTCATCATGGATACGGCATTGGGCTCTTGATTCAGGGCGCACAACGCCTCGTAATTCAGCTGATGTCCTGGATTGAGGGCGTGAACTTTTCCGGCGATAAAGGCGCCTTGCAGCGAAAAGTCCCCCATCATGTCCAAAATTTTATGTCGCGCCGTTTCGTTATCCAAAATCATGCCCCCAGGATTAATAGGCGTCCCTTTGTCCCAAACCAGAGCCACATCCAGCGACCCCCCCTTGATGTATCCCCATTTTTTGATTTTTTCCACATCACACAGCCGCATAAAGGTGCGTGCTGGCGCAATATCGTGCTGAAAAGAATCGACAAAAGGATCAAAAGTATATTCATGAACAACCCCAGTATCTGGTGTGGAAATCACAGAAAAAAGAGGTTTGCCCGGGGAAAATTCAACCCAGCGATTGCCCTGATTGACACGAACGGGGTGTCTGATGACTGCCCACAGGGTTTCCTCTGTTTTACTCGCCACACATCCTGCCTCTAACAAGGTTTGGTAATACTGTTTTGCGCTCCCATCACAAATGGGGGCTTCTTTTCCTTCTACATGAATGTGCAGGTCCGTTAAACCCAGTCCATAGCAGGCCGATAATAAATGTTCCACCATGGCCACGCTGTGCCCAGATGTATTTTCAATGGTGGTGTACAACACCGTGTTGGTGATGTTTTTCCAATCGGCAACAATAGGATCTGGACCATAAAAAACCAGGCCGTCTCCATAAGGCGCGGGATGAAATGTAACGGCGGAGGGTTCTCCGTTGTGGACGCCTATACCAGATACACGGGCACACTTGGCAATGGTTTTTCGATAGCGCACAGATCCTTACAATTGGTTCAAGATAAGGTTAGTATAGGGAAATATCATATATTTTCAAGAAAAATGTCATCTTTTCCAACGACATTTTCAAATATTTTGGGCATTGGTGTGGATTTGGTGGATGTTCGGCGTATAGAGCGCGCCATGATACGGCACCCCATTTCTTTTGTACGACGTATTTTTACGGATCAAGAGCAGGATTATGCGCAAAGCAAAACGCGCCCTTATTTATCCTATGCCAAACGATTTGCCGCCAAAGAAGCCTTTGCAAAAGCCACCGGTTTAGGTATGGGGTCTGCCCTTGGGTGGCGCGATGTGGAGGTTGTGACTCTAAGCAAAGGAGCCCCCCAGTTAAGGATGTCTGAAGGATGCGAACAGACATTACAAAGGGTGTGGAAACAACCGGTTCAAGGTTTTGTATCCCTGTCGGACGAATTTCCCTATGCCCAAGCTTTTGTGATGCTGGTGGGCCTTTCCAATCACACTCTTTACAAAAACCACTTTTTCGACCACACCCAGGCCAAGGCTGAAAACCAGGATCGGGTCATCTTATGAATAGCGACGTTTTTATGATTACACCAGAAGGATCAGGTTTGCGCTTGGATGTTGTTCTGACACAAATGCGCCCCCTGCACAGCCGCACACGCTGGCAAGAGTGGATCCGAAAAGGATTGATCACAATCGATGGCGTCACGGTTTTGCAGCCCAATTATCGGGTTTCGCTGGGATCAACGTGCAGTGTAATGGATTTACCTGATCCGACCCCCTGTGATCTGACCCCGCACCCCATGAATTTATATGTGCATTACGAAGATTCTGATCTATTGGTCATTGAAAAACCGGCGGGTTTGGTGGTACACCCTGGAAATGGCACCCATGCACCGACACTGATTCATGGCTTGTTGGCCCAATGTGCAGATTTGTCGGGTATAGGGGGGGTTCAAAAACCTGGATTAGTCCATCGTTTGGACAAGGATACCAGCGGATTAATGATTGTTGCGAAAAATGATCAGGCTCACCAAGGATTATCGCGGCAATTTGCCGAACGATCCATGGAAAAAAAGTATTTGGCTTTTGTGGTGGGCAAGCCTATGCCATCTTTTGGCCGCATTGATACTCTGTTGGGACGTCACCCAGAAAAGCGATTACAACAAGCCGTACTGACTTGCGGTGGAAAACAGGCCATTACCACTTATCGAACGGTGAAAACCAATGGTAAAATATCTGTACTGGAATGTGGATTGCTCACAGGTCGGACCCACCAAATTCGTGTTCACTGTGCCCACTTGAAACACCCTTTGTTGGGTGACAGCCTGTATGGACGGGGCGTAGGACACATCCGCCAAGCTTTACATGCCCACCGTTTGCGCTTTTGTCATCCTGCGACGGGGGACATCATCGAGCTGATCAGTCCATTACCCCCCGATTTACAGGAACTGTGGGATAAAATGGATGATTCTGACCCACAAGGTCAGTGATGTTCTGGTGTAGGTCATTACAAAGTCGTGGACGCAGGGCAGGGAGTGATTGTCTGGTCTGGGGGCATTTCTTTTGCTATTTTTTCCCGGTAAACTGGGGTTACATGGTTTTAAATCGAATGACCTGATGTTTGAATCCTTGGGGCGACGACTGGGCGATATTTTTGATCAATTGCGCAGAAAAAAAGGTTTGACAGAGGCCGATGTGACGGCGGTATTCCGCCATATTCGCATTGCATTGCTGGAAGCGGACGTGGCGTTACCCGCCATTACCGCATTATTAGACGATGTTAAAGCCCACGTTATTGGTACTGCGGTTTTAAAGAGCATTGCGCCCGATCAAATGATCATCAAAGCCGTACACGAAGGATTAATCCGCCTGTTGGATCATTCAGAGCAAGCCTGGATCTTGGGCCGCAAAAAACCCACCATTTTTCTGATGGCGGGGTTGCAAGGATCAGGGAAAACCACCATGTCTGCCAAAATCGCTTGGCTGTTCAAAGCACGTAAAGTGTTGATGGCATCCTTGGATATTTATCGACCAGCGGCACAAAAACAATTGGAAATATTGGGCCAGTCCATCCATGTGGATACATTGCCCATTATCGACGGGCAAGCGCCTTTGGATATTGCCCGCAGAGCGCTCTTGGCGGCAGAATCATACGACATTCTGATTGTGGATACGGCTGGTCGATTGCATATCGATGACACCATGATGCAGGAATTACGCTCTATAAAAGAGTTGATTCAGCCAGACGAGGTCTTGCTGGTGATCGATGCATTGACGGGGCAAGACGGATTAACGACGGCCAAGCACTTTCATCAGAATATTGGCATTACAGGGGTGGGTTTGTCTCGTGTGGATGGCGATGGTCGTGGCGGAGTAGCCTTATCCTTGCGTTATGCCACGGGTTGCCCCATCAAAGTCATGGGCATGGGGGAACATCCATCCCAAGTCATGCTGTTCGAGGCCAAACGTTTGGCCGATCGCATTTTGGATAAGGGAGATATCGTGGGTTTGGTGGAAAAGGCCCAAGTTCTGGCCGAAAGCGTGAATCAAGAAGCCCAAATGAAACGCATGCAGAGCGGCATTTTTACCCTAGAAGATGTATCAACTCATTTAAAGCAATTGGAATCATTGGGGGGATTGAAGGGGGTTTTAGGATTTTTACCTGGTATGCGCGGTATAAAAGAGAAGTTAGAACAACACCCAGATCGGGCCAATTTTAAACAGCACCAAGCCATCATTTCATCCATGACCCCCACGGAACGACGTCGCCCAGAATTATTAAATGCATCTCGTAAACGCCGC
>VGCF01000034.1 GCA_016870135.1 Alphaproteobacteria bacterium | reverse complement strand
TTGTCACAGGATTCTGACTGCTGTACAGGCGCGGGAATGATGCTGGGGCGATACACCGGGTTATATAGGTGTAGTCACGGGGTTTTTACTGCTGTACAGGCGCGGGAATGATGCTGGAGCGATACACCGGGTTATACAGGTGTGGTCACGGGGTTTTTACTGGAAATTTGAGCCGTATACATGGCTTCGGCCACGATTTTTCCAGATACAATGGCCTGACCATAAAAACGCCACACCATGCCTCTTTGCTGACGTTTTTCAACGTGCAGATACAATGTGTCACCAGGCATGACAGGAATGCGAAATCGTGCTTCGGAAATGGACATAAAATAAACCAGCGTGTCTTGATGCTCGATGCCCAAAGAGTACATCACCAGTGCCGCAGCCGTCTGAGCCATGGCCTCTACGATCAACACACCAGGCATAACGGGATGACCTGGAAAATGTCCATTAAAAAAAGGCTCGTTAATGGTGACGTTTTTAATACCAACAGCAGATTCATTCGTAACCATGCTTTCCAAACGATCCAACAACAACATCGGATACCGATGGGGCAAAAGATGCATAATGCGCTCGGTTGTCAAGGTTTCTGGAACGCCTGCTGGCTGAATATGTGCAGAAACGCGCCCGTCAATCATGATCTACCCCTAATGTATTGAACCAAACATACCTTTATTTTACCCACAGGAATCTGATCTGACCATACCTTTTTGACACTTTACCCGCTTGAATTTCAACATTTTTAAAAAGGGGGCATAAAAAACATGGATGCAATGCCCCATTGACCCACCAAGCACACCCCCCTGATTCATTATTGTCCTGGATTGTGCAAGGCCCCAGCGGCGGACCCGCTGGCATCATTGCGCAATGTTAATGATGCCGAACCAGAAATATAGGGAAAAATACGATATGGCGCCCGTTTAGATTGATGGGGAACACTCAAGGTTTTCACGTTGCCATTTTCTTTTGGATAATACGCCCCTGTATCCTTTGGAAAAAAGACGGTGGCTTGACCATTGGCCAGATTAATCGTCATTTTTACTGCCGGAGAATGCAAACGTAATCCCGATGATATGTATTTATTTTCTGCGCCCTCGGTATTGTCAGATGGTATAACCAAATCACTGATATTTTCATAGGATTCACGAATAAATCCAACCTGAATATCCCCCTTGCCACAGTGCATCTGTGTTTGCCCCATCAAACCATGCAATTTGACAGACGCTTCACCAGAAACCAATGTAAATCGTGACAATTTACCCTGTCCGGAAATCTCAGCTGACCCAGCAGCAACGGATAATTCACCAACAAGTCCCCGAATGGTCAGATTGACTGATCCGCCTTCTATGACTAGGCGCATACCAGGAGGCACCAATATTTTACCGTGCAATTTTTGGTGATCTGGCCCCAACAGTTTTAAACTGGTTTTCTTTTTGCCCAGCCGGGTGGTGGCATTGGTATTGAGATTAATTTTGTTCTCATTGGACGTTTGTCCCTCTATGACCAAATCCACATCTTTTCCACTGATAAAAAGCGTTCCAATGTCTGCTTTTTCCACACTCTGACCGCGCAGATCAATCAATTGGTTTGTCAAATCATTGACCCCCGATTCATTTTTCCCTCCTTCTTTTTTTTCTGCGCCTTTACCGTGAACAGACAAAACGCCGAAAAGAACAATGGCCACACCCCCAACCATCGGCGTTATTGGCCTGTGAACACAGGTAAGAAAACGTACAATCAAAAGAGAAAATTTGTAAAAAAAGTAATGTAATATCATGAACAGGCTTGTTTAAGAGTTGGTCAATGCAACGTGTTAAAAAACAGTGTACGCTTTTTTATGATTTTTCCCAATAGGGAAAAATCGTTTTATCGGATATTTGATGCCCATTGGCCACCATCATACCCAGAGAACAAGGATCAGAGGAGGAGTCGCCATCCAACAGAGGGGACAGAGCCCCCCCCCTGCGTTGTAAAACAGACCAGCAGGCCCGTCAAAAGGATTTAAAAATCCATACCACCCATTCCGCCCATTCCACCCATTCCACCACCCATACCGGCGTGCGGTGCTGATGCTTCTTTGGCAGGTTTTTCGCTGATCATGACCTCTGTGGTGATGAATAATCCAGCAATAGATCCAGCATTTTGCAATGCCAAACGCACCACTTTTTTCGGATCAATGACGCCCATTTCCACCATATCGCCATAGACATCTTTGTGGGCATTATACCCGTAATTTTTACTGTTGTGTTCCAGTAATTTTTGCACGATAACCGCACCTTCTTTTCCTGCATTTTCAGCAATTTGACAGGCAGGAGCTTGCAAAGCCTTTAACACACAGCGCATACCAAAAATATAATCATTGGAAACATCGATATGATCTTGGGGTTGAGCACTTCCTGTCATATGGCTGATATAAGCAGCCAGAGCGTTTCCAGCATACAACAAGGCCACACCACCTCCAGCCACGATGCCTTCTTCTACTGCCGCACGGGTAGCATGGGCTGCATCATCCACGCGATCTTTTTTCTCTTTGACTTCCGCCTCTGTGGCCCCACCCACACGAATAACGGCTACACCACCAACCAGTTTAGCCAAACGTTCTTGCAATTTTTCACGATCGTAATCAGAGGCTGTATCCTCAATTTGACGACGAATCATGCCGCAACGTCCTGCGATGGCTTCTTTGGTGCTGCCCAATCCACCTTCGACAATGGTCGTACTGTCACGATCAATAACAATGCGTTTTGCTCTACCCAAATCGGTAAGACTGACTTTGTCCAACGTCATCCCCACTTCTTCGGAAATGACGCGACCACCTGTTAATATGGCAATGTCTTCCAGAATGGCTTTGCGACGATCTCCAAATCCAGGAGCCTTCACCGCCACAACCTTTAATCCAATGCGAATTTTGTTGATAATTAATGTAGCCAGCGCTTCGCCCTCCACATCTTCGGCAATAATCAAACACGATGCACCCTTGCGCACCAATTCTTCCAAAATAGACGTAATGGTTTGTAAAGAGCTGATTTTTTTATCGCACAACAAAATGTATGGATTTTCCAACTCGCAAATCATTTTTTCAGAATTGGTGCAGAAATAAGAAGAAATGTATCCACGATCAAACTGCATACCCTCCACCACATCCAGCTCGGTGGACAAAGACTTGGCTTCTTCTACCGTAATCACCCCTTCGTCACCCACACGTTGCATGGCTTCGGCCACGATTGAACCGATATCAGGATCACTGTTGGCAGAAATGGTGGCCACTTGGGAAATCTTTTGGGCATCCCCTTTGATGGTGACGCTGTTTTTGTGCAACTGTTCAATCAATAATTCCACGGCCTTGTCCATACCGCGCTTGATTTCAATACGATTCATGCCTGCACCAATACCTTTTACACCTTCCAGGATCAAAGCTTGGGCTAAAACCGTGGCTGTGGTTGTACCGTCTCCGGCCGAATCGGCGGTCTTGGATGCCACTTCACGCACCATCTGAGCTCCCATATTCTCAAAACGATCCGATAACTCGATTTCCTTCGCCACTGTAACACCATCCTTGGTCACCCGCGGTGCACCATAAGCTCTCTCAAAAATCACATTTCGTCCCCGTGGCCCCAATGTGGATTTAACGGCATCAGCCAGAATATTAATCCCGCGCAAAAAGCTGCCTTGGGAATCTTTAAAACGAATATCTTTTGCTGCCATGGTTATTTCTCCTAATTAAAACTAATTGATTTAAATCATTTGGAAAACAATATGCTGCTTATGATGCGGCGGGCGTTAAAACAGCTAAAATATCAGATTCTTTCATGATGACGATATCCACCCCATCAATTTTACTTTCCGTTCCCGACCATTTTCCAAACAAAACGCAATCACCAACCTTGATATCCATTGGTGTCAACTGACCTGTATCATTGCGGGAACCTGGACCGACGGCCAAAACTGTTCCCTTGATGGGTTTTTCCTTGGCCGTGTCTGGAATGATTAATCCGCCTGCTGTGACCTCTTCACTTTCTAATCTTTGAATCACAACACGATCGTGCAATGGGCGCAACGAGAGAGAAAAATTGGACATTATTAAGTCTCCTTTTCAGTAAGATGATCAATTAGCAGACCGCAAGGTCGATTGCTAATTTCATTTATTTTTAACACACGATCCTTCTCTGTGCAAGAGGATTTTCACCATTCCTTTATCCATTGACCTGACTGTTTTCTTCTTTTTGCTTTAATGCGGTATGCGCAAATCCGCTCTGAAACGCCTGATGAATAAATTCACATAACAGCTGCACACCAAAGGCTACTCCACCTTTTGGGGCCAAGGGTGTTTCTGTTTTGGTCATATCCACACCAGCAATATCCAAGTGCGCCCAGGCTTGGTTTTGATTCACAAAACGCCCCAAAAAAGCCGCTGCTGTGGCAGATCCTGCCCCCACTCCTGGTCCGGAAATGTTCTTCATGTCTGCACAATCACTATTCATGGCCCGATCATAGCTTTTGTGCAAGGGCAAGCGCCATAGGGCCTCGCCTGTTTTTTCACCCGCCCCAATCAATTGTTGGGCCAATTCATCATTGTTTGCAAACAAACCAGCATAAGCCGAACCCAAAGCCATAATCACGGCACCGGTTAAGGTAGCAATATCCACAACAATGGCAGGATTGAACGTGCGCTGAGCATAAGTTAATGCATCGGCCAAAATCAATCGACCTTCGGCATCTGTGTCCAACACTTCTATGGTTTGACCGGACAACGACGTTACAATATCGCCTGGACGCTGGGCTGAGCCCGAGGGCATATTTTCCACAAGTGCCAAAACAGCCACCACATTAACTGGGGCTTTTTGCAACGCCAAAGCCCGAACAACGCCTGCGGAAACCACAGCACCCGTTTTATCGTATTTCATTTCCCCCATATTATTGGACGGTTTCAACGACAACCCACCGCTGTCAAAGGTTACTCCCTTACCCACCAATGCCACAACGGGCTTATCCCCGCCTGCACCCGACCAAGAGGCCACCACCACCCGTGCGGGGCGTGCACTGCCCTGAGATACGCCCAACAAAGCCCCCCATCTTGTTAACTGCTCTTCCTCCATTACATCGACTTTGACTCCCCATTCCTCTAATTCTTTGACCTGCTGGGCAAAGGTTTCTGGGTAAATGACATTGCCTGGCTGATTGGCCATATCGCGCGCCCAATGCACCGATTGCACCAAGTGGTGATCCATCGTACGCTGTTCTTTGACCCCAGCATCATCAGCTGCTGGATGAACGATGTACGCTGTTGTACAACGGGGTGATACAGGTCTGGCCTTTGTTCGATAACGGTTAAAACGCCAAGACCCCATGTCGCAACCATAAGCCACGTGCCTCATGTTTTCTGCGCTCAAGTTGTCCACCATCAGGGCACAAACGCGATTGGGTGGAGCGTTTTGCAACAATTTGGCCCCCATTTCTTGCCATTGCGTATCTGTTTTTGGCGATCCAATGGACACCACAATACAGTTGGCCGATACCCACAGGGCTGACCCTTCTTTTAATCCACTGACCCCAAATGTTTCCCCCAGTCCTGAAACCCATGAATCATGGTTGCGACAGGTCAAAGTACCATCTTTGAATATTCCAACCATTTGAAGAGCGTGTTCAGGGGCTGTTTTCACCAATTCCAAGGAAAAATCAGATGAAAAATGGTTCTGCTTTCCTTGACCACATGCGCTGTTGTTCATTGTATTTTCTTTTAAAAAACTTCTCTTTTTAGAATACGACAATTGGAACAGCGTACGCAACAAAATCCCCATTGTACCATTGCCTGGAACAAACTCTCTCTTGCAATGCCCACAACACCACCCAAAACAGCCAAAAGAAAATGTTTTCTCTTTTACAAAAAAATGGTACAATGAATCATTCGTTCTCAGCGTTAATTATCCATCATGGCTTATAAACAAGACGTCATTGACCACTTTGAAAAACCAAGAAACGTTGGCACTCTCGATGCAAAAGACCCCAATGTGGGTACGGCGATGGTGGGTGCGCCGGCTTGTGGTGATGTGATGAAATTGCAGATTTTGGTTGATCAAATGGGCGTCATTACGGCGGCAAAATTTAAAACTTTTGGATGCGGATCTGCCATTGCGTCGGCGTCATTGGCCACAGAATTATTGCGTGGTCGCACACTGGATGAAGCCAGTGCCATTAAAAATACGGACATTGCATCTCATCTGTCCCTGCCTCCTGTCAAAATGCACTGCTCAATGTTGGCCGAGGATGCCATTCGTTCTGCCATTGCTGACTATCAAACCAAGCAATCATGTCCGCCGCCATCCGCGTAACCCCCAGCGCCTCATCAGAATTGCTGAGATTATTGCAGCTGCGACCAGAACACGGTGTGCGCATTCGTTTACGCACCAGGGGATGTTCTGGTCTAAGTTATGTTTTGGAATATGTGGATGAACCCAATGCAGAAGAGGAAAAAATCCCTCTTACCGAACACTATTCCCTGTATGTGCACAACAAGGCTTTGTTGTTTTTGATTGGTACGGAAATGGATTTTCAAGAAACGCCTACGCGTCGAGGTTTTGTTTTCAGAAATCCCCAGGAAAAAGGGTCTTGTGGCTGCGGGGCATCGTTCCATGTTTGAACAGTTTGAAAACCGTCGTATCGAACCCCCATCATCCCCATGCATTGCTCGCGACGAACCCCCGTTGTTCTGGGCGGCACACGCCTCTGCTGGGCCAACCCATACCCATATCCCCCTTAACGCCTTTTCTGTATTCGGCCTTCCAACGGCTTTTGACCTGTGCTTGACCACGCTGGATCAGCGTTACGAAGAGGCGCAAGCCATGATTCATCCTGATCAGTGGACATCTGAAACGGCAAAACAGCTGGCCGCGCAACGTTCTGTACGCTGCAATCAGGCTTATACTCTGTTAAAACATCCGGAAACGCGGGCAGCCCATATCTTACAACTGGGGGGACATTGGCCCGTTCCAGATGATCCAGATCTTTTTGAAATCCTTTTGGATTGGCATGAACATGGGCATCATCCACAAGCACCAGACCTGAACACAGCCTGTCAAACTTTTTCTGATGCCCTGACATCGGGCAACATTGTGGCGGCGCAACGGGCCTATTGGTGGATCAAGGTCCACGTTAATCACCAAAAGAACGACCTGTAAACCGTTAATATCCTGGATTTTACGGCATATATCCACGGTACCAATCGTAAAGCACTGATCAAAAAACACAAAACTAAACTTGATTTTTCAAAAAATAATATTTTATGGTTAATACAATAAATGTTTGTTGATTTAAAAATGAACAAGATTAAATTATTGTGCACCCTGTTCACACTGTGCACCACGGCACACACATCCGCCATAAAGAGCGTGAAAGAAACCACCACACACACAAATAACCAAAAAGATATGAAAGAAAGGAGTGACGAACTAAGCACAACCATTACGGAAATAGAGACGAATATCACACGTTCCAAAGCTTCCTATACAGGACGTTTTTCTAACCTACTCTACACTGATGGTACAAAAAGATATTGTACGAGGAGTTCATTTTGAGAGTATTACAACCAGGCTTGGCCAAACACCCAATCCCTTGATCAATTAGGAAAAAATAACCTTCAAAAAAAGGCGAAAACCCCCAGGCTTTTTATAAGCGAGTAAATGATGAAAATCCACTGCTGTCACCAAAGGAAGCAAATGATAAGTTATATTCGCTCCTTGAGGTTGACAAGCGAGCAACAAGGAATCTTGCAGAAAAAATGAACCTTGTAAAAGAGGGCGTTGAGGCTTTTTATGAACGATTAGGAAAACGAGCAGGAGAACATTATTTTCATTATTTTCAATACAAAAAACGTGACAAGGGTCATCTGTCAGCAGAGAATGCACCTATAGGATTAGGGCGGTTGTAGGAGATAAAAAAAAGAATTACAGGCCAAACACAGCAATTTTCTTGAAGTGGCCAAAAAACCTTTGCCAGACCTTTACGTTGTTTTTAATAGAAAACCGAATAAAGAAGGTGAAGATTTTTTGAAAACCATGGGTGCAACAAAACAGCTCGAATACGGTTTGGATCGCGATGACACCTGTTTGTTCAAAGACGCAATCAAGAAAAAACATACTGGCAATATGTGGGAGATCAGTCCTGAAGACTTTCGCCGTTTACCTTGATTTGGTAAAAGTACACGGCACACGGCACTTGATCTTGAAAAAGCAAATCATGTGAACGAAACATTGTCGCAATTTATTGAAGATGGCACATTCAACCCCCAAGATTGCCTTTCTCCGATTGAGGAGAAAGATGTAAGGTCTCTTGCGGACAAAATACGCGAATTTGATGCCGTTGCACAAGAATTTGTCTAAAAAAATACTCTCTTCCAGAGATTGATTAAACCGAATGGGATATTTTCCAGTGTTTCACCGATGCTGGGGCGTCCCTCCCTGTGCCTGTTACCACCACCATGCGGCACGCCCTATCAACGGCACCAGATCCTGTCCGGTAGGTGTCTGGACCAGAGCGCCCCGCACCAACCAAAGCCAGCAATTCATCCCACAACCACGCGGTTCGATGCTCGTCCAAATGCGTCATGCCCTCGTCCAACAGTAAAAAGTGAATCACGTCCGGCTGATCATGTACACACACACGAAACAGGGCCAAAGCCAAAGACAACAGCAAGCCTTTTTGTTCCCCCATAGAACACACTCCCCATTCACGACCATTGGGATGGGTCAGCAAAAATCGCGTTTTATGCAACCCAAAAGATGTGGTTTTTTGCAGACGATTTTGGTCTCTGTTTTGCCCCAAAACTTGACGATAATGGGCACCCGATGGATCGTTGATCAGGCTGTTTTCTGCTTCTCCGTGCATCCCACATTGGGGTTGAGGAAATGGCGTAACATGCCCCCGAATGGCCATGTGAATGCATGCCAAGGCTGCGGCACGTTTTTGAAACAAGAGTACGGCCGTTTCGGATAAAATATCCTCTATGGCCTCGTACCACGTAGCGTTTGTCACCCCTTGTTGCAGCAAAAGATTTCTCTGACGCAATGCCTTTTCGTAACGCAACCACAACGGCCCATAGGACACATCAAGAGAAAACGTCAACCGATTCAAATAGGCGCGACGTGTGCTGGCGGTGTCCGTTGATATCACCATGGGCCAGATCATGTTGACCCATTGCCGCATGGCCATTTGGTTTTTTAACCCAACCCCATTGACCAGCACTTTTCGCGCCCCATCAGAATTGTGGGTTTCCAAGCACACAGGCCCTGTTTTTCCATCCACAGACACCATGACGCGCCAAGGGGTCT
>VGCF01000033.1 GCA_016870135.1 Alphaproteobacteria bacterium | reverse complement strand
CTCGTCAGATTTAAAGCAGAAAAAAAGAAGAACAAACAGAAAATTACACCAAAGAATACATTAGATAAAGCTAAGGAAATAGTAGAAGTACTGGTCGCAAAGTTCGAGGACAATTATGAGCCAAAAGATGGGGATGACGACCAGGACGAGGAAGTTGCAAAGAAACAAGCTACGGATGCGGCAAGAACAATCATCACTGCCAAAGTTAGAGCAGCATTTGGCCTTAAGACCATGGTACAGAAAAATTCACAGATCGGAAAGAAGGCGATTGGGAAAAGAAAAAACCAGATCAGAAACAAGGCAGGCAAAAATGCACAAAACAAGATAGGCAACAACAAGAAAGGTAACAACAAGAAATTCAACAACAGGGTAAAAAGACAGAGAAAACAAGCCTCAGAATAAAATAAACGATATCAAAACTGATTCGTTGTAATCGCGTATCATTTTAGGTAGCGCCTAAAAACACAGCTCGGCCCCTTTTCGGGGGTCGGGCTCTTTTTGCACCTTTTGGACACCACCCCCTTCCTGTGTTAGCTCTTCGGCATTGCTCCAGCCCTCTGCCTGCATTCTGCTGTTCAGGCCTTGCTGAATCGATAAGCAGACCGTAAATTGAATATCAAGACAAAACACAAGCAATACAACAGAGTCCTGTAAATAATGTAATCGAGGATCTCGTTAACCGTGTTGCTGAAATCTGAAACATAGCGTTTACATTGAATACTGAAACAGAGTATTGACATTTGGTGGGCAACAATGCAGAATATTAAAAAGTTAGTGATATATTGTTTAATTTTAGACAAAAACACATTGTCAGCACAAAAACTTGTTAGGTGTAAAAACGCTGCTTACCCCCATCCCTCTATAGGACAACAATCACAAATGAATCAAACCGTATCCGCCGCCCCCAGCCTTGCATCCAAAAACTTCACCCACTCTGCCCAATGGAAGGACCATTTAATTCAGGTTCTGCTGGACAAAAAAGCTAAAAATCCTGCCTCTTTTCCGGTGACTTCCCCTTTTGCAGAGTGGTTTGTGGTTGTCTCTGCAACGTCCAGTCGGCATCTGTGGGCGTTATGTCAAGCCACGGAAATGGAGTGCAAACAGATGGGGCGTCGGGCAAAAAGCCAAGGACGTCACGATGATACGGAATGGATAGTCCTGAATACTCAGGGGGTTTTTGTGCATTTATTTCTAGAAGACAGTCGGGCCTATTACGATCTGGAAGCATTGTGGAAAAAAGAAGAATCTCACACGTTTTTAGAGCCAGTATCTGGCGTTCATTCATCTGATTCCGCACCCTTGGCGTTGTGATCTTGCACGCCGCAGAACGCATAACAAATACGTAACATTTTTTGCTGTTCACACCGTATGGTGAAATTTTTTTATATTGAATGCGCAACGTGTTTCAAGCGGCAACGTCATCCTTAACGTATTTTAAACATTTCTCGCCTGTTGATTATTAGTTTTTTGTTGACACTTTGGTTAAAATAGCTTATATTGGGTTATACACAATCAAAAAAATTAAAAAAATATGAACAAAAAGTCAAAACTTTTATTGGTAACTGCAATGCATATCTATTCTGTATTTGCATTGCCAAGTACAGAAACAAATACAGAAATCAAAAGCCGCAGTCAGAGTGTTGAGGCCATTGCTAATAATAAAAACAAACAATCACGATCAATGAAATACAACATTGAGAATCTTACTGATAAAAATTCTTTATTTCGTCGCTTGATCAGTGAGAAAAAGTCTGAAACGGCCAAAAAGGAGATTCTGACTCAAGCTTTGTTATCAAAGGCCGTGTATAATGGTTTTAGTATTGTTAAAGAAAAAAAATCCAACTCAGAATCTTTAAAGAAGATTAAAGAGATAAAGAGAGATTTTGATGATTATATCGCCCAGATTACTCGGGTGGAAGGTTCCAAAAGCCGTCATTACTGGGGGGGGGGAAAAACAGAGGAGGATACGAAGGAGTCCATAATAAATAAAATTAGTCAAAAATATAAAGGTGAACAGCAAGGTACAAACTCCATTGGTGATTTAATGTTCAGTTTGTCAAATGACTTATCAAGCCCTCTAGATAAAACCAAAGATTCTGGGGCCCGAAAAACAAAAAACAAATCAGAAATAAAGGAAATTATTGACAAGCATGATGTTCAGAAAAATCTAGCCGATTGCGTTAACGGCCGTGGATTGGGTACAGAAATTCTAAAAAACAAGCTTAATGCGGCAAAAAATGAGATCGATTCCTTATACAAAGAAGTTGAAAAAGCAAGTATCAAGCAGTATTTAGACCACTTTTATAGTTCAGTAGTAGATGAAGTGAGCCAACAGAGGAACGAGACAACTGAAGGGGATGAGCAACAAGTGACCCTAGGCCAGTCTTTTTCAGCAGTTTTGAATAACAAAACCCATGCTCTAACAGTTTTTGAGCGCTACGACAACGACGCTTTTGAGGTCTTGGATTATTGTAATCGCACCCCAACAGATTCTGAAACAGAGTCCGCTGTTTTATTAAGAAACAAAAAGACTGGAGATCTTCAGGTTGTTTTTATGGGAACAAAGTCAAAATCTGATTGGCTGCACAATATCAATATACAGAAAGAAGGAACTAATCAATTGGACACACACTCTGGCTTCCTAGCTGTTTCTGACTATGCTATTCAGCAATTTAATCACACAATAGAAAAATATATGGACGGCAATAAAGAGGCAAAACTTTTTGTTACTGGTCACAGTCTTGGTGGGGCTGCTGCTCAAGTGTTTGCGTCCAGTTATCTTGATGACAACATAAAAAAAGCACGGTTTGAAAACAGCAAGGGCAGAGTCGTATTGGTGACATTTGGTCAACCTGCCAGTAAGCATCGCAACGTTATTATAAAGGATGACAAGAATTTTGCAGGAAATTATGTGCGGGTTTTTAACAAATCGGATATGGTTGTGCACTGCTTACCCAACCCAGGACGGGTTCTAAAAAAACTCACTGGGTATGAATACAATACCTTTTATGATCACGGAGGACTTTCGCTTAGACTGACAGAGCGCAACTATTGGAACACCGCCCGGAAGACTGTTGATAAACTGTATGCGCACAGTATGGAGCAAATACTGAGTGACTTACGCTTCAGCCTCGGGTTGAGCGAAAGTAAGCCTAACGATGCGTATGACCCCATTGCGAATGCAAAAAAGCAACGCGATCTTACAAAAGAAGACATCAAAAATATCAAAAGACTGGATGATATTCGAAAAACAGCTTTTACTTTTGATGACAAACACAACTTTACCCTGAATGACATTTTCAAGGGTAAAAAATTAGACAAAAGTGTTGTAGAAGATGAACTGAACTATTTCTTCAAACAAATGCTAGACGAAAACGTACCGCAATACAACACAAAAGGGACACTATTAAGCGCAAGCGACCGCTCACTAAGGTTGATTAGTTTTACCAACACCATTTTGAGGCAAAACCAGTACAATTTACATGGTGTAAAAGCAGGAGAATGGGTATATATTGCGTACAGATATTTGGTCGACTTAAAAAATAAAGGATATATTAATCCGGAACAATATAAACAATACAGAAATGAAATGATAGAGTCATTAGGTAAAAAAGAAGTAGTTACTGTACCCACTATGGAAGATGAAGCATACAAAAACAGTGACGGCACAATAATATATAGCAAATACTGTAAAGACGTCCAAGACCGCATTGATTCTTCTGTTTCTGTTTCCAGTTTGTACAACACATTATTGAAATGTACTGCCGCTAAGTCCGAACCAATTAATGAAGGTAATCCAGATAATGACAGGCTAGCATTGAAACAAATTTCTGCAAAGTTATACACTTTTTTCAAACAACAAGAGGATATCGCTCGTTTGAAAGAAACGCTGCACAAAGAACAACCCTCAAGCCTCTTGGATCGTACTAACAAAAAAACTGCAATAGACAGTATGGGCAAAAGCATTACAGAGTTAGACAACATAATAAAAGAGTTTAAGAACAGTATTAGCACAATTTACAACAATATCATTTACAAAAAACTCAATACTAATACAATCGAGAGCAAGTGCGAGGGAATTAGCTTGGCTTGTGATTTGCATGCATTAAACAAGGCATTTGGGCATTCGATCGGCATTGATCTAAGTCAGCATCGTACTTATGCGAGTACTTATGCGAGTATGTTCTGGGGCTCTACAGGCCCTGTCGATCCTCTTGAGGAATTGATGAACATCTATAATGAAAGCGGGTATTCTACTGACCTGCAAGGCGCATTAAAAAATTTTTTAAGTCGCGTGCCAGCAGGTGGTGAACATTTCAACAAAATTAAAAAAAATATTGAAGAAGAATTGCGTTTAGTAGCGCTAAAAAACCAAAGCAATGTCACGGAAGGCAGTGCTGTACAACAAGACGTCACTGATAAAAACAATGCGCCTGCAGTAAGTGCTAAAGAGCAAGAATCGAGCTCTAAAGAACCGGATCTTATAATGTCGACGCTACTCCCTGATGCAAAAGAGGTGGCGCCTGCAGTAAGTGCTAAAGAGCAAGAATTGTCGGAGACAATTGGGGAACAAACTATTGTCAAAGTCACTGATGCAAAAGAGGTGGCGCCTGCAGTAAGTGCTAAAGAGCAAGAATTGTCGGAGACAATTGGGGAACAAACTATTGTCAACGTCACTGATGCAAAAGAGGTGGCGCCTGCAGTAAGTGCTGAAAAGAAAGCATCGCGTTATAAAGCAATGGATCTTTCAAAGTCGATGATATTAAATCATAAAAAAACAGATCTTTCAAAGTCGATGAAAAAGGTCAGAGGCGCATAGCAAGAGAGTCCTGCACAATGGTGTTAACGTGTTCAATACAAAAAAGCGCACACACCTGAACGCAGGAATAATGTGGTGAAGAAAGCGTAAGAAGAATCCCCCAGGTATGATCGCCAAAACCATTGGCGGCATCATCTGGGGCTGTAAAACCGTTGACAGTCACAGCAGCATCTGGTTTAATAAAGAACGTAGGTGAGGTGCGATTTTTACCGCATTTCAGATGATACAGCGGTTTAGCATATTTCTGAGTTTTTGTCATAAAACAATATAAGCGACACAGTGTTGGTGCTGCAGCCGCTCTGAGGATACGGGAACAATTTAAAGGCTCATGGCAAGTCAGGGTATTGGTGAGAAATCCAATAGCCTGTTCATTTTGGTGACGTGCCATTCAAAAGTTTACTTTAGCAGCCCCTGGTAAAACTGAGGCAACGATTAAAGAAGAGGACTGGATTATTTACACATTTGAATCAAAAGATAGAAGCAGCCTATGAGCGCTCCATTAACAAATTTATACCGCCAAGCCGAGGATTATTTTTTCAGAGGTATTTCCTCAAAATGTTTGGATCTAGACGACGGTGCTCATGCTTATATGACTGGTGGCGCCGAACCCAATTATATGTACATTACAGTAAATACAAATGATCTGGATAAAACTTTAATCCAAGGCAAACAGTTTTTTGATCAGGACAACCTTTCTTTTGATGTGATCATTCCGCAAGAATTGTGCACCCCTCAAATGGCAGATGTTTTAAACACCATGGGTTACACTCAGAAAAGCAAATCCGTTTCAATGGCTGTGGATTTAGATGGCCTTGCAACTGACCAAACTGCAAGTTTTGATTCTGAAACTGTGATCAAATCGAATGATAATCAATTAAATGACTGGATGATACCGTTGATAGGCGCATTTGAATCAACCATTGAAATTTGTAGGCTCTATGCAGGTCTTCATGAGAATGCCTTAAAACGGAATATTAATCTTCGCCATTTCAGCTTATACAAACAGGATAAACCAATCTCATCAATCACCCTATCAATGTGTGACAACACCATTGCCAGGATAGACGACGTTGGCACTCTGCCTGCGTTTCAAGGCAAAGGATATGCAACACATCTCGTGCGTTACGTGCTGTCTGAAGCTAAAAAATTAGGCGCTCGTCATTGCTTTTTAGAATCATCTGATTCTGGGCTTGGAGTCTATCAAAACCTTGGGTTTGAGGCCCTGTTTAAAAACAATATTTATTCGAGTGAAAGATGAGCATCAAGCATGTTATCGGAATAGCAATCGACTAAGAGTCATTTGAAATTATTACAGGCGGCATGCTTGATTTTAATTTATTATGAGATGAGGAAAGAAACGCAGTCACTGATTAAGCCACCGAAGTTAAATTACGGAGATACAGTTGCAGCAATTGCTTCGTCTTGGGGAGGAGCAGCAAATTTTCCTTATCGTTTTGAGGTGGGAAAGCAGCGCCTTGAAGAAATTTTTGGATTGCGTGTTCTGCATACAAAACATGCTCTTAAAAGCGCTGAATGGATTGATCAAAATCCAGAAGCTAGAGCAGATGACTTGATGAAAGCGTTTCTTGATCCACACACCAAAGCGATCATTTCAAATATCAGAGGAGATGATTCTCTTCGCCTTATACCATTCATTGATTTTAATACGATCAAGAATAATCCTAAAGTGGTAATGGGCTATTCTGATACAACTGTGACCCACTTTATGTGCCTTAAAGCAGGATTAGCTTCCTTTATGGTCCATCTGTTATGACAGCTTTTGCTGAAAATGTTGCAATGCATGATTATACGATAAGCAGCATGATTAAAACTTTATTTTCAAGCGAAATAATTGGTGCAATTCCTAATAACACTGAAGGATGGACAACAGCACTTTTGGATTGGTCTGATGAAAATAATCAAAGCATTAGGCGTTCTTTCAATCCGCCAAGTGGATGGCACTTCATTGGCGAAAACAAACATATCTGTAAAGGTAGGCTTATTGGTGGCTGCTTGGAGGTTATGCAATTTTTAAACCATACTGACCTCTGGCCCAATTTACCTACATGGGATCGAGCAGTTTTGTTTCTTGAGACATCAGAAGAAGGAACAGAGCCTTCTGCTGTCACACGGTTTATGAGAAGCTTAGCAGCTCAAGGCATAATAAGCCGCTTAAGTGGTATTTTGTTTAGTAAACCTGGTGGATCGTATATGACGGTTGGACACTTTCATGAATATGATCAAGCACTACTGAACGTCTTCGAGGAATACAAGATTCGACCTATCCCAATAGTTACACGTATGGATTTTCGTCATTCTGATCCAATGTGGATATTGCCTTATGGAGTCATGGTGGAAATCCATCCAAGTAACAGTACAGTGACAATATTAGAAAATCGTGTGAGATAAAAAAGAATGCTAACCAAACCTGACCTTCGGGATGAAAAAATTATGGCGTGTTTACGGCATGCCTATGGACTGGATATAGCGACCGTTTCATTTCTGCCTCTTGGCGCTGATTTCAATACTGCGGTTTATCGCGTGACAACCACTGACGGAGCAGACCACTTTCTTAAATTAAGAAGAGGTGAATTTTTAGAGGCTTCGGTGTCAGTTCCAAAATACTTGGCTGATCTTGTGGTATCAAGCAAGTGATCCCACCTCTTGCAACCAAAACTGGACAACTGTGGGCAAGTTTAGAATCCTTCAAGGCAATTCTCTACCCTTATGTGGATGGGCATAATGGTGTGGAAGCCAAACTATCAGAAGATCATTGGGATCAATTTGGGGCGACCATTAAAATGCTTCACAGCACCGATATTCCTGCAAAAATAACAAAAGATATATCACGGGAGACGTTTTCTTCTAAATGGCGCGAGACCGTCAAATCATTTTTGGTGCGCATTGAAAATGAGGTTTTTGAAGAGCCTGTTGCTGTAAAAACATCAGCGTTCCTGAAATCAAAAAGCAGCGAAATCATCAAACTAGTTGAGCGCGCTGAAGAGCTTGCAATCACTGTCCAAGAACAGCGTCTTGCTTATGTTTTATGCCACGCTGATATGCATGGCTGGAACCTGATGGTTGATCAAGAAAATGCTCTTTATATTGTTGACTGGGATACGCTTATCTTTGCTCCGCCCGAGCGTGATTTGATGTTTGTTGGCGCTGGCATTTGGGACAGTGGCTTAACAGCGGCGGAAGAAGAATCACTATTTTATCAGGGCTATGGCCAAACAAAGATAAATCAGGATGCGATGGCCTACTATCGTTTTGAACGTATTATTCAGGACATCGGCGACTATTGTGAATACATATTTCTGTCTGATGAAGGTGGTCAGAACCGTATGCAATGCTTTGAAACACTTACAACCTGTTTTTCGCACCTATGGTGCCATAGAGAGAGCATATGGTGCCACAGACAGAGGGGGTCAAGTCCTTGGATGAGCCGGAAAATAAACGGAAAATTGACGGATTGATCACAGGTGGCATAGAATAATTATACTGTCTTATTGATGTCAAAAATGGAATGACCTGCCCTGCCCCTTATCACGCCAATGGATGTGGCTTTACCGGAAAGCAGCCCCCATTCCAAAACATGAAGTTACAGACAACACACCAACCTGTCGACGTCCATGCATCGCTGATTGCACTGAATCGGGCAAGACCATGACATCAGAGTCCATAAAGCGTTTTTGCATTGTCGGCTTGGGCCGCAGCGGTCTCAGTCTGGCCCAATATCTGCACACTTACTATAAGGGAACAACAGATCGCAAGATCAACCCCGAATGCTGGGGACGCACTCTGGAATCACAAACCCCCCTCAACCAGCCATCTTACCCCAGCCACACAGCCTTGGGGCCAAGCGACCACCATCATAAATCTGATCAAAACCCTTTTGATTGCGTTGTATGGGACGACAGCGCTGAAAAAAGAGAGGCCGCACAATCAGCCGGTTGGTCGTTATGGACCCCAGACTTTGATTGGACAGACGCCGTATGCATTGTTTCACCTGGTATCTCTGATCACCCCATTATGCAGCACGCGTTGGAACACCATAGACCCATCATGTGTGACATTCAACTGTTTCATATCTTGTTTCCCCATGTTCAAAAAATCGGTGTCACAGGCAGCAATGGTAAAACCACCACGTGTGCCCTGATTCATCATGGCTTGAAAAACCATGATCGCCCCTGTATTTTGGCAGGAAATATGGGCGTACCGATCTTTTCCACATTGCATCATGGATTTCCACCAGATGCCATTTATATATTAGAGTTATCCTCTTATCAGTTGGAGTTGTGCGATCATTTAAATTTGGATGTGGCCATTATTCTGAACCTGTTTCCTCATCATCTAGAGCGCCATGGCACCATGGATCGGTATCGCACCATCAAAGAGACGATTCTCGATGGTTCGAGCATCGGTTGGATTCCTCAACATTGGCCAACGAACCGAGATGAACCGTTCACGCCCGCCTGTGCACAGACCAACAGACCCATTCACAAATGGTCAACAGACTGTTTACAGGGTTATGATTTGCCTGATACCCTTGCGGGGGCCCACAATCAAGAAAATGTGGCCGCAGCTGTGGCCGTTTTACGGTCTTTATCCTGCACACAAACAGATGTGTTTATGAATTTTACAGGACTAGAGCATCGACAAGAGCCCGTGGCCCAAGCCCATGGCGTACAGTATTGTAATGACAGCAAAGCCACCAACCCCCATGCCGTGGCCAAGGCCATCCAGGCCTATTCAGATACCCCCATTTTTTGGATTGCTGGCGGCGTATTGCAGAATGATGATTTGGACGTATTGGATGAATGGGCTGGGCGTATTTCCCACGGTTTTATGATCGGTCAAGCAGGTCAACGGTATGCAGAATGGCTCAGATCCCACGGAAAACCTGCCCT
>VGCF01000032.1 GCA_016870135.1 Alphaproteobacteria bacterium | reverse complement strand
GATCATCATGCTGGCGGCATGATGGCGATGCGAAGCAACCCGAAGGGCGAGGATTGGTTAACAGCCAATCAGAGTCAATCCCTCTCTCTCCACCAGATTACCTGCGATGTTATTTGAACAGGGATGAAGAACCCGAGATACCCATGAAACAACCTTAGGGTTCGATCATCATGCTGGCGGCATGATGGCGATGCGAAGCAACCCGAAGGGCGAGGATTGGTTAACAGCCAATCAGAGTCAATCCCTCTCTCTCCGCCAAATTACCTGCGATGTTATTTGAACAGGGATGAAGAACCCGAGATACCCATGAAACAACCTTAGGGTTTGACTAAATGCCCTGTATTTAGTACGTTTCATTGATGAAACACCCGTAAGAGTGAAGAATCGTTTAAGGCGATTCTGAATCTTTGCCTCTCTCCACCCCAGAGACCTTGCTCGTTCCTTCCCATTTTTTTGAAGAGAACTGTTCTGACCGTCATAAGAAGCCGTCATTGCGAGGAATTGTAGATGATGAAGCAATCCAGTAAATATCGCTAAATCCTGGGTTGCCGAGGGAATTACAGTCCCTCGCAATGGTGTACCACGCTTTTTCAGAGCTCGCGATGACGATTGAGAGCTACACCTTACGTTCTCTAATTTTGCCATTTTACCCCAAAATATGCATTTTTGACCTCTCTATTTCCGATACATGCGAACACTGGGTGCGAAGGTACGCATGCCCTTAAACCCTTGATTGACCTGGGTTTTAGAAAATTGCTATTTTTGCGCCCCTGACTTTTTAGAGAGCGAAAGGCGGAGTAGCGATCGTTGTTCGAAATGGAGAAAAAAGAGAGGAGGAATTCTCTGGAGACAACAAAAGCTTACTGCAACCGCTCTAGACCCAAACGTTGAAACAAACGGTTGTCATTTTCAGGAATGGGGTTGTCGGCGGTCAAAAGTTTTTCGCCATAAAAAATAGAATTAGCGCCCGCCAAGAAGCATAAAGCCTGCATTTCATCGGACATCTGCTCTCGTCCTGCAGATAATCGAATATACGATTGAGGCATCAAAATGCGTGCAAGCGCGATTGTCTTGACAAAATCAAAGGGATCAAATTCTTTTTGCCCCTCCAGAGGAGTGCCTGGAATTCGAATGAGTTTATTGATAGGCACAGATTCAGGCGGTTCCTCTAAATTGGCCAAAGTCATCAGCATTTTGATGCGATCGTCGTTGTCCTCACCCAGACCAATGATGCCGCCGCAACACACTTTCAGACCTGCTTTCCGTGCTTGATCCAGTGTATCTATGCGATCTTGAAACGTTCTGGTGGTAATGATTTTATCGTAAAAATCTTCGGATGTATCAATATTATGGTTGTAGAAATCAAGTCCTGCTTCTTTTAGCCTTAAGGCCTGATCATCTTTTAATAAGCCCAGTGTCACACAAGTTTCTAAACCAAGCTTCTTAACCTCTGAAACCATTGTGCACACCTGGTCTAAATCTCTGTTTTTTGGGCCACGCCACGCAGCCCCCATGCAAAACCGGCTAGCCCCAGCGTCTTTGGCTTTTTTAGCAGCCATCAGGACATCATCCAGGGCCATCAATGGTTCTTTCTTTACTCCCGTTTGATAGCGCGCCGACTGCGGACAATAAGAACAATTTTCTGGACATCCGCCTGTTTTTATACTTAAAAGTGTGCTAATCTGCACCTCATTCGGTGTAAAGTGTTTTCGGTGAGTTGTTTGTGCCTCATAAATGATTTCATTAAAAGGCAATTTAAAAATCAATTTAGCTTGTTCTAGAGTCCACTTTTTAAACATAGTTAATCCAAATATTTTAATAAAGGCATAATGTACACAGTATATGAAGAATACCTAAGCACACTGCATCGCAATGATCAATATCGCAGATTAGGACATTGGCGTCAACAAAGCAATACAGATCTGCTTGATTTCTCCACCAATGACTATCTTAATCTCAGTCATCACAAAGATGTGATACTGGCCGGAGACAGTGCAGCACAACGATATGGGATTGGTTCAACAGGATCACGTTTATTATCTGGGAACTGCCCATTATTTGAAGAATTTGAGCGTGCGATTGCAAACGATAAAAAGACTGAATCCAGCTTGATTTTTAACTCAGGATTTCAAGCCAATATCAGTACATTAGCGTGCATATTAGATGCTAAAGTTTTAAAGGCACAACCCTATGTATTTTTTGATAAATTCAATCATTCAAGTCTTTATCAAGCCGTTTCATTAAGCAAAGCAGAGCTGAAACGATATCATCATAACGACATCAATCACTTAGAGTCTCTTTTAAGAGCGTGTCACACTGATGCCCGACCTAAATTTATTGTTACAGAAACCGTGTTTGGCATGGATGGTGATATGGCTCCTCTTGAGGAAATAGCAGCCCTGGCCAAAACATTTAATGCGTTTGTGTATTTGGACGAAGCCCACGCCACAGGGGTTTTTGGAAGCAATGGCTATGGCTTATCCCCTGCGGTGGATTGGCAAGACATACCCCACATGATTATGGGCACTTTTAGCAAAGCAATCGGTGCGAGTGGTGGATATACTGCTTGTCATAAGATTATGCGTGATTTCATTGTGAATAAAGGGGCGGGCTTTGTGTATTCTACTGCTCCATCACCTGCTGTAATGGGGGCGGCTTTTCATGCATGGAGACTGGTAAAATCTTTGGACAAAGAGCGCAACGCTCTGCAAAATATGGGCAATACATTGCGGAACATGCTAAAAGATCGTGGGTTTAATATAGGCACGTCTCAGACGCATATTATCCCCATTATTTTAAATCAAGACACCAAATGCCTTAAAACGCAAAAAGCCCTTTTTCAAGAGGGCATTATGGTGTCTTGTATTAGACCGCCTACGGTATCGCCAGGCACTTCCCGTTTAAGAATTGCACTGACCCATCACCATACGCATCAGGATCTGCAGCGACTCGTGGAAACCCTAAGCATGGTGGTGCAATCGTGACTCACTTTGTTTTTTGCCATGGTTTTGGTTTTGATATCCATTTTTGGGAAGGAATGGCTCGATACTTTTCACAAGAAAAATGCTCTTTTGTCGATTTGGGCTATTTCCACACGCCAACACAGAAAGAATGTTTGGATCATCAAAGAATTATTGGTATTGGCCATTCCATAGGTTTATCAAAATTACTCTCTATGTACAGCCATTTTGACTGTCTCATCGGCTTAAATGGCTTTGTCAATTTTTTGGGCGGGGATCCAGTTCTGTACAAAAAAAGACAAACAGAATTAAAAGCTATACGATCAGGCTTCTTAAACGATGCTGAAAAAACGTTGAGGAATTTTTACGTGCGATGTGATGTACCAGAGCTTATAAAATACAATGACTTCTCCAATCTTGATCTTGATTTGATATTATCGGATTTGCAGTGGCTACAAAAAGAGTACAAACTCCCAGAGATCCCCACTTTGATTTTAAGCTCTGATGATGATATTGTCGTGCCACGTTCAATTACCTCAGATAATTTCCGGGAGAAACCTTGGGTGAAACAGGCTAGTATCATAGATACTGGGCATGCTCTGGGTTTTAGAAAACCAGGAGAAGTTTATGAAAAAATGATGAGCTTTGTAAATGACAGAACAGCTTAAGCAAATACAAGCATGTTTCAATAAAGCAAGCAAATCATATGATGATGTGGCTTGTGTTCAAAAGGATTCAGCTGGGTTTTTAGTGAATAAACTTTTAGAGCATCAAGATTTTGTTCCTCGAAATGTTTTAGATGCAGGCACAGGAACAGGTTATATCCCAGAGCTGTTATTGCAAAAATTTCCACAAACCTTGTTCTATCTGAATGATATCGCCCTTGAAATGCTGGAGGTGTGTAAAGCTAAATTTGCTAAAACTCCAAATATTTATTATATCCCAGGAGATATGCTAGAGCTAGATGCTGATCTTTATGACTGCGTAATCAGTAATTTCGCTCTACAATGGTCTAGCGATTTGCAATATGCAATAAATTTTCTTCATTCCAAAAGTTCTGATATTTTTGCTTTTTCAACTTTATTAGATGGAACGTTTAACGATTGGCACAATATAATTAGCGATTATCAATCGACTAAGATTTTGGATTACCCAAAAGCAGAAGAGCTAATTAGCTTATGTACCACACTCAAAAGAAACGATCAAGGTTTTGAATACTGGTTGATGGACTATCCTTTATCTTTCAATAATCCTATCGGTTTTATGCGTTATCTAAAATCCTTAGGGGCATCAGCACCGGGTAATCTTGTGCGTCTATCCAATCTTAAAAAATTACTTAAGACTGAAGCCCAAAGCTTAACTGTGACTTATAAAATATTTTTTGGAATTTTTAGGAGGGTGAGTGAATGAAAATTTTTATTACTGGCACCGATACAAATGTTGGAAAAACACTAATATCCAGCTGGATAGCGCTACATACCGGGTTTTCTTACTTTAAGCCCATACAAACTGGTACCAAAGATGGATCAGATTCAGTGGAGGTGTACAAACTATCTAAGACTACAATTTACCCTGAAAATTATGTATACAAAGAGCCCTTATCACCACATTTAGCAGCCAAGATAGAAAACGATATCATTGATATAGAAAAAATTATATTACCTCCGTCGCCCAATTTAATCATTGAAGGTGCCGGCGGTGTTTTAGTACCCATTAATGATACGCTGCTTATGATTGATCTTATCAAAACATTAGGCGTTCCCGTTATTATTGTAACACGTACTACTTTAGGCACGATAAACCATACTCTTCTAAGCTTAGAAGCCCTAAGATCGCGCAACATACCGGTACTAGGGGTGATTATGAACGGTGAAAAAAACCCGGAGAATAGTGATTCTATAGAACTCTACGGACGGACATCTGTTCTTGCTGAGTTCCCAAAACTAGAAAGTGTGAGCATACATACGCTTCAAGGTATAGCAATGCCGCAAAGATTAAAACAAATTTTAGAGGTAGAATAAAATGACATTACAAACGCGTGATCAAAGAATTATCTGGCATCCTTTTACACAAGAAAAGACTGCCGCAGAGGTGATTAGTATAAAAAGAGCCAAGGGCTCTTATCTTTATGATGAGAATAATAAAGCATACCTTGATTTGATTTCAAGTTGGTGGGTTAATATCCATGGGCATGCTCATCCTGCTATTGCGCAAAGTATTTATGAGCAAGCAAAAACGCTAGAGCATGTCATATTTGCCGGATTCACTCATGAACCAGCTGTTAATTTATGCGAGGGACTACAAACCATATTACCATCTGATTTATGCAAATTCTTTTTCTCTGATAATGGATCCACTGCTGTTGAAGTAGCGCTAAAAATGGCTTATCAATATTGGCGCAATTTGGGGTTTCATGAAAAGACAACTTTCCTAAGTTTTGATGGCGGCTATCACGGGGATACATTTGGCGCGATGTCTGTAGGTGCAAAATCTGGATTTCACAACCAATTCAAAGATCTATTCTTCAGTGTTCTTTCTGTGCCCTATCCAGAAACTTGGGATGATGATGACGACGTGGAATCCAAAGAGCAAAACGCCATGAGCGCTCTAGAGCGTTATTTGGATGACCATCATCACAAAATAGCAGCCATTATTTTAGAGCCTCTCATTCAAGGCGCAAGTGGCATGAGAATCTGCAGGCCTCGGTTTATACACGCAGTGATTGACCGGGTGCGGCAACAGAACATCCTGGTGATTTTTGATGAAGTCATGACGGGTTTCGGACGCACAGGCACATATTTTGCCCTTGATCAACTGGGTATCACCCCTGACTTCTTGTGTATGTCCAAAGGCATAACTGGTGGTTTTTTACCTCTTGCTTTAACAGTGACAACTCATAAGATCTTTGATGCGTTTTTAGGCGATGATTTCAGCACCGCTTTTGCTCATGGACACTCTTACACAGCAAATCCTCTGGCATGCAGCGCCGCTGTCACTTCGTTGCGATTGCTTAAAAGCTCTGAATGCCAAGATGCCATAAAAACCATCAAGCAGACGCACAACAAGGGAATAGAACAACTAAAATTAAAATGCCCAAGGATCGAAAAAACTAGAACAATTGGAACAATAGCGGCATTTGATCTCAAAAATTCAGCACATTTGATGCCTTCTCTCAAACAACAATTTTTTGAGCAAGGTATGCTCATTAGGCCTCTTGGTCATACAGTTTATGTGTTGCCACCATATTGCATCACCCATGAACAGGCAGAGTCGGCTTATACCAAAATGATCCAGATTATTCATTCTTTATAAGACCACCTTGCATCCAAATGATTTACCCTGTTTATGCATAATCTGTTGACGTGTTCGCTGGCGTTAGCACAGCAGAGCACGGCCCCATGCTTTGACTAATGAACAATGGTCATGGCCGCCAATTTATCCACAAAAGAATGCTCTAAGCCAGGTATTTCTGCGTCAAAATACAGGGTAGACACAATAGATTTGCCAATGATTCGGCTGCCTTCGTATCCATTTTTTACAAAACCTGAAGACAGTACAGCATGAGCCATCAACACCCTGCCCTTGGATACTCCTGTATACAATGCCACATGACCTGGCGCATATAAAATAGTTTTATACGGCACCCCTTGCTGTATGATCAGGCGCTCTTTTTCTGTTTTGCTTTTACCAGATAAATCAATAATTTGTCCACCATCTTGCATCTGTGCCTTTGAGTTTCTGGGCAAGGAACAGCCGAAAATTCTGAAATAATCCTGTATCATGCTGGAACAATCGCGATGACCCAACGTTCCACCCCAACCATAGGGTTTGCCCAACAGCTGATTTAATATGAAGGTGACATTTTCAGACGAAAAGACCAGCGGTTTTATGGCGGCTGTGGTCAATGGAACCCACACCTCTTCCCAACGCACAGAACCAGAAACAGAACGCTTTGGCCATAACACACAGACCTTATTGTCTTTTTGTTTCCTTACAAAGGCCACTTGCCCTAATCGACTGTACCCCACAACTTCACGTTTGGCATTGTACAGGGGTTCGTGATCGTTCAAAAAAACGGCTATGGGCAAACGTTTTACAGTATCCACCGTTGACAAAGCGATGGTGGCCACATCCTCTGCCTTCACAAATCCTGCGGCTTTTGATGCCTGATCCATGACCATGACCCAACCGCGATCTTTGGAATAATGACTGATATATACAGGCGTTCCAGCGTTAAACAATGTATTTTGCAAACGATCCAACGGAATAAAATCACGCCCCTTTTCTTTGATGTAACAAGGATAATCCGTAGGCACTGTACGCACACAGGCGTGACGAACCATAATGCCTGTGGCGTGGACAGAGTCGGTGGCATTCATATTGGCATTATCTTTAACGCTCTCAATCCATAATTGGTCGTTACACGGCTGTAAATTTTCTCGATAACATATCTCTGGCATGGCATTCCAATTCTCGGACAACGATCCACAAGACATATCCTTGGTGTTCCAAGATAACAGCCAAGATGATTTTAATGCATCAAACGTTCTGGTCAATGATTTCAGGCCAGAAGGAACATCACAACATCTTACCAACAGAGATCCTGTTTGTTGCTGATTTTTTTTCATCTGATAATGGATCAAAGGAATACCATCGTCCAAAATCAGGTTTCGATGAACGATGACATCCTGAAAAAAAGGGCAACCAAAATAGTGATGACCGCGGATTTTATCTTGTTCATGTTTGTTTTATCTATTCCCAATATTCCATAAACAGGATATCCTCGTTACTGAACGGTTTTCAACTGGTTATACACGAACAGCGGCATTCAGTGGGTGTTCTGCACGTTGTTCATAGGCGGTGGATAGAATGATCCAAATATTCCCTGCTTTTGGTTTTTTTGGATGATGAATCAGCCAAGCCCATTCCACAGTTGAACCCAACGTTGAATAGGGGTCATTTATCTGACAGTGTTGATCGTGTATTGTCAGATAAACAGATGAAAATCGGTGGCATCAATATCTTTTTAAGACTGCAGCATAGTATACTATAAACAAGACAGCACGACACAGTCTTGGATTTTTAATTTAATAATTAGGTTTTTTTTATGAAAACAATTACAGCTTGGGAATTAAAAAAAATAATGGACAAAGACGACGTTGTCCTTATCGATGTAAGAGAGCCTGCAGAGTACAGGAGTGAACGCATTGAAGGGGGGCGCCTTATTCCCCTTGGCGAAATCAGTGCTGAACAATTGCCTTCCAGCAAAAAAATTGCTGTGTATTGCAGATCTGGAAAAAGAAGTGCCGATGCGTGCGAAAAGCTTTTAATACACAACCCATCTTTGGATGTTGCCTCTCTTGAAGGGGGTATACTGTCTTGGATTCAGGCTGGTTTTAAGGTTAAAAATCAGGATCAATGATTTTGCTCCTCGATCGTCAAACCCAAATTGCTGCAGGATTCATTGCATTTTCTGGAACCTTTCTGGGTGCCCTGATTCATCCAGCTTTTTATATATTGCCATGTTTTACAGCTGCAGGATTGGTGTTTTCTGAGATAACGGGTTGGTGTGGTATGACAAAATTATTGGCAAAAATGCTGTGGAATCAGTAATTTTTGTCCAGAATGCGGATGACCTTTGCGGTACAACAGAGAAGATTGGTCAAACCGTTTGAGGAGGATATGGGGTGTTGGTATACCCATGTCAAGCTTTACACGGTTTTATGTCATCACACCCACCCTAAGCGGTCTATTCCTTTAATGCGGTATAGGCTTTCAGCGCGGCATCTCTTGTGGCACCCAAATCAACGATTGGGGCGGAGTAATGCCCACCACATAGCTTGCCGGTATACCCACGAATTTTTTCCGGATCATGGATTAAACGTGCTGGAATGTTAGCCAATTCAGGAACCCAACGTTTCACGTATGCGCCATCTGGATCAAATTTTTCACCTTGTAAAATGGGATTAAAAATACGAAAATATGGCGCAGCATCCGCGCCACAACCAGCCACCCACTGCCACCCCGCACTGTTATTGGCCTCATCGGCATCCAATAATGTATCCATAAACCACGCCGCCCCAACACGCCAATCGGTCATCAAATTTTTGGTTAAAAATGACGCCACAATTAATCGAGCCCGATTATTCATGGTGCCTGTGCGCAACAATTGTCGCATGCCTGCATCAATAATGGGAAATCCGGTTTGCCCGTTTTTCCAAGCCATGATCATGGTCTCATCGTTTTTCCAGGGAAAATCCATACCTTCTTTAAAGTTTTGGTGGGGAAAATGGGGAAAATGGTGTAATAAATAATAGGAAAACTCTCGCCATCCCAGTTGAGAAACAAAAACCCGTACACCTTCTGGATCGGCGCCTGTTTCCTGTCCAACACGTCGATAAATCTGCCACAAACTGAGTTCACCAAAATGAATGTGGGGGGATAAGGATGACACCCCATCTTTACCCAAATCATTGCGTTTGATCGCATAGTGAGATAATCCACCTGCTGCAAAATCTTCCAGCTTTTTTCTGGCACCCACCACCCCAGGTTCCCAATGTTGATCAAATTCTTTGGCCCAATTAGGATGCTTTGGCAACAAAGACCAGTCCTCCAAATCATCAGAAACCAGAGGGACCATACGATCTTTTACAGAAATCACCATGGGGGCCGGTATCACCATATTCTGTAAACAATTCCGCCAAAAAGGGGTAAATACTTTTGCAACCGACCCCGTGCTGGTCCGAATCTGGTCTGGATTACATAATAAATGCCCATTAAATTGTTGATGCTTTACCCCCACTTGGTCCAATTGTTTCGCCAACGTGGTGTAATGTGCCTTACCCTGAACCGTTATGGCATGATTCCAATACACTGCATCCAACCCATGGC
>VGCF01000031.1 GCA_016870135.1 Alphaproteobacteria bacterium | reverse complement strand
AGCCCCCATCTCTGCGCATTGGCTTTTCTGACACGGTGATGTAAAAAATCAATGGCGTTTTACTGCAAAACCCATCATTGCTCCATCAAAAAAGACGTCCCCGTAACATTGCCCTATTCTTGCTATGCTGTGCGAATATGGTTGGACCAGGATGGATCGACCAAAACATTCAGAAACAAATGCACGGTTTTATCCAAATGCTCGCTCATTTCCATGCGTGATTTCTCCCCGATCAGGCGAATGCGTTGGCCCTGATATCCCAAAATCCATTTTTTATACCGGGGATCATCCACATAAATGGTTTGGCGCAGGGTTAATTCTCGCTTTTTCTCTTTCCATTCATCTGTGACCACATGGGCATGATAAGGCACCTCTTGGTGCACACACTGGAACAGTTTTTCCCGAGTCATTTCGGCCGCCCACATGCGCTGAGAGATTTGCGTCATGGCATCCTCGTCAAACAACCAAGGGGCCTCTGGCATTTGCTCCATCAGTGACGACATCACAAAGGCCAAACCACTGCCCGTTTTTCCAGACGTCATGGCAATCCATGGGGACCAGGATTGATAGTGCTGTGCCATGGGCAACAACTTGTCTTTTGGAACTTGGTCCACTTTGTTCAACACAATCATTAGCTTTTTATCTTTTAAACGATCCAGCAACGTCAGGGTGGATTCGGGAATTTTTCGTGATGCGTCGATGACCACCATGAATAAGTCCGCTTCTCTTACCGTTCGTGTGGTCATTTTTGCCATAAAAGATTGCAAAGGCCCTTGAGGGCGCTCAATAAGGCCAGGGGTGTCGACAAAAATAATCTGGGCATCATCCTGACAAATAATGCCGTAAATATCGTATCGCGTTGTATGGGGTTTGGCTGAAACAATGGATACTTTTTCCCCAGCCAGTGCATTCACAAGGGTGGATTTTCCTGCATTGGCTTGACCTAAAACGGCCACCATTGCGCAACGTTGAACCATGATAATTACTATAAAGTCTATGCCTTGTTCATACCCCCCTTGGGCCAGAAAAGCAACCCCACGACCACACTCTTAACTTTCTTTTTACACCATTCCCATTTCCAGGGTAAACTCATGGTTCCAGTACACGTATTCTTCAGGCCAAGCCATCCGTGCAGATGCCCACCAATCGCTGGTCTGTTTTTAAACGCTGGGTGTCGTTACACACCATGATCCAACACATCTGCCACACCTTGGAAACAGGGCTGGAATCAGAGCGCCACCGTTGGGTGTTATGGATTCCCGTGGCTCTGGGGATGGGGATTGCGTGGTATTTTTCCCTGCACAAAGAGCCCGTGATATCCTTTTCCTGGCGCATCGTTTGGGTCATGGGGCTGTTGACCGTGATGACTGTTGGATGGGTCACCCGATTATGCATCATTGGATGGATATCATGGGGATTATTTTGGGCAGGATTGGGGTTTTTCTTGGCCCTGTTGCGCACGGAACATATTAACCCCCACCCCATCAACCAAAGTACTGGCCCCCTGTGGATCAGTGGCGTCATCGAGGGCCTTGATCACCCCGCATCCACATCTACACTGTTTCAACGTATCATTTTACGCATCGATCACAGTCCGCATCTCTCAGAATCCTCGAACAATCACCGTCCTGGGGCACGCCGCACCTTCTCCAACCCCCCTGCTCAAACAGACACGGTTTCGTTACCCAAAAAAGCCATGATCACCATTCGAACAGCGTGCGTTCCCCTATTAGAGGGCGACCATATTCGTTTAAAGGCTGTATTAACTCCATTGCCTGGCCCCTGTTTCCCTGGTGCCCATGATCCAGCACGACAATTCTTTTTTCAGGGCATTGGGGCATCGGGTTTTGCCATCACTGGTGCGCGTATTTTATCAAGAAATCCAACACTTCTCAGCCAATGGCGTCACGGGATAACCCGAAAAATTCATGGGTTTCTGCCTCCTCCTTTGGGGGCTGTGGCCTGCGGTCTAGTCACAGGGGATAAAATCGCCCTGCCCCAAAATGTACGTCAAGAGTTTTCCGATTCTGGACTGTCTCACCTGTTGGCCATTGCGGGATTACACATGTCCATGTTATCGGGTTTGTGTTTTATGATCTTTCAACGCACCTTGGCCTGTATTCCCCGATTGGTCCTTTACGTGAATTTGGATCGCATTGCGGCCCTGTTGTCGCTGGGTGTTGGTTGGTTGTATTTAATGATTTCGGGCCAACGATACCCCGTGCAGAGGGCTTTTTTCATGATGGCGGCCACGATGCTGAGTATGATTGTGGGGCGCAGACGCCATTCTATGCGCATTTTAATGCTGTGTGCAGCCACGTTTTTAATTCTGCAACCTGAATCGTTGTTATCACTGAGTTTTCAATTGTCTTTTGCCGCGGTGGGGGGCCTGATTGCTGTGTACGAATGGCGAATGCAGAACCGATACAACGCGCCCTGGAAACCACGTCGTCGAAAAATCCCCAAATTTTTGTTAAAGGCAAAGCGTTTTTTTACAGATTCCTTATGGTCCAGTGGGTCCATTACTGTGATAACCTTGCCCATTATGGTCCACCATTTTTATCATATTTCGTTACAAGGCATGATCAGCAATATGATCGCCATTCCCTTTACAGGCATCGTCATTATGCCCATGGGTATTATGGCATTGGTGTTTTTGAATACGCCGTTTGCCAGCACCATGATGGATATATGGGGATTGTCGTTACGGGGATTGATGCATATTGCGGCCTATTCAGCCCGGTACGGATCATGGATGATTGGGTGGTTTCGCCCCCATGACAGCATATTTTTTGCCATAGAAATGTTGGGCATTTGTTGGCTGTTGCTGTGGCAACGCCCGATGCGTTGGTGGGGGCTATACGTCTGGATTGGCGCCATGATTATGGGGCATGCTTATCGCACTGAACCGTTGTTTTTCATTGATGTCAATCATAAAGTGGTGGCCTTTGTGGATCGGGATCAAAACACATTGTGGGTATCTTCTTTACGCAGAGGCAAATGGGCAACAACACGCTGGTCCCAGGCCTTTGGCGCACCCAATGTGGCATTGTGGCCCAGCACAACAGAGTGTATCAAGATACAAAAACCCTGGTATAACCTGGTGGAAAAGGCGATATCCAAAAATGAAAGAGGTTTATGGCGTGCAAAAAAGAACACTGATTGGTCCCTGACGTTGGGGTGGAATACGAATGAGATTTTCAATCACATTTTTTCCAATCCTTACACTGAATGCATCATGTTGGATTGTAATGGAAAAATGATGGGCCAGACAGAGCAACGCCCCTGGAGTATGGGTGCACACACCGCAAAAGAAACGCTTGTTGCACACAAAAGATAGGTCGCGTATGGTGTACATATCCCGTCAGACATCATTCTTTCCCCTTGATTTGGCAAGACCACGGTTTTTTACTCCATTACTCCCCTTTTGGCGAGCGCAGTTTTATCGTCACGGTGTTAACCCAAGATCATGGTAAAGTTCGCGCATGGGTCAGAAGTAATAAGCCAGCCCTTGTGCTAGGTTCGGCCTATGATGTGTTGTGGAAAAGTCGAATCGAGGACAATTTGGGCTCCTTTTCCTTGGATTCATCCGGTGCCGCTGTTTGGTTAATGATGCATCATCAGGGGGCTTTGCGCGCTCTGAATTTAATGTGCTATATGTGTAAACAGGTTTTACCTGAACGTGTTCCCTTTCCAAGACTATACGCATTATTTGGTCAAACCATTGAACAATTGGCTACACCCAACGGGTTAAAAGCATACGATGATTTTGAATGCTTGGTGTTGGACGAATTGGGTTATGCCAGTGCAGAATATGGACAGTCGGACTGCACAACCACACCATCCATCTGTGGACGCTTGTTGAATCGTCAAAGGGATTATGCGACCCATTGGCCAGATTTGCATCGACTGCATCGTATGCGCAGCCATTTTATCCAGGATGTTTTGGACGCGTTGTCCCATTCTCCAGAGCAATCGGTCTGATCCACTGGTTTTAGACCCAGCAATTGCGTTACGCTGTATGCATCATACACAAACCATCCAAATCGTATGTATTCGGAACAAACACCCAATCCATTGGCGCTGAAAATCATGTTGGGCACCCCCCCTGTAGACAGTGGTTATTTCTTGTTTTCCTCTTTGAACGAGGGAAAAAATCATCCGGTCTTAGAAGATTTACTGTCTTTACCTGGTGTTGACTCTATTTTATTAACCCCAGATTTTATCACAGTCAATAAAACGACTGATGTGCCATGGACGTTGTTGGAAAGCATCATCATGTCTATATTACAACATCACTTGGGCTCATTTCCGCTGACCATTGGTTTGGTGGATGCGGGGGAAAAAAGTCAAGAAAAATGGCACAATTGGAAGCCAGAAACCCCAGAAATAGCATCCATTTGCAAAGACATCGAGGAATTAATTGATTCGCGCATTCGTCCAGCCGTCGAGGCTGATGGGGGAATGATTTCTTTTTGTGGTTACGAATCCGGCATCGTCTATGTTTCATTACAGGGGGCTTGTTCAACCTGTCCACACTCATCAGAAACATTAACAGGAGGTATAGAGCAAACATTGAAATATTATATTCCAGAAGTGGAACAGGTCAGTCTAGTCCCATGATCACCTTATGACTGATCTAAATTTCGTGTTTTTTCCATAAAATGTCTATCTCCTATTGGTTTTAAACTGAAATTGAGGTATTCATAAAAGGAAGTCATTCTGGGCATTTGGGATACAATCAAAACCTCGCCCACATTTGTTAAAGGATTTTTATGGCCAGTATATCTTTACCTGAATTGGGAAAATGGCGAAAACGCCTTTTGCCCGTTTACGCGGATGAAATGAAGCAATTTATTGCGATGAGTATTATACTTTTCTGCATTTTGTTCAATTATACGATTGTTAGAACACTGAAAGACACCCTTTTGATTAATGCACCGCATGTGGACACCAAAATGGTGGTATCCATGGCCAAATTATTTGTGGTTACCCCTGGAACGATTTTATTTGTCATTTTGTACGTCAAAATGAGCAACGTTTTGACAAAAGAGAGGCTGTTTTATACCACTTTAATTCCATTTGTGGCCTTTTTCTTTGTCTATGCGTTTTTCTTGTACCCTGTTCACCAGAGCTTTCATGCTTCGCCAGAAACGGTTGCGATGTGGTCAGAAGGGTTTTTGGGACGCATTTCACCATTGATTGGGTATTGGTCCTTTACTCTATTTTATTTGATGGCAGAATTGTTTGGTAACGTGGCTGTAGGTATATTGTTTTGGCAATTTGCAAACCAGGTTATTCCCACTGAAAAAGCAAAACGGTTGTATCCCATTTACGGATTGTGGTCTAATTTGGGTTTGATTTCTGCTGGACTGTTGGGTAAATTTGCTGGTGTCAAGGATCCAGAAGCAGGGGCAAGCGCTGCTGGTGCTGTAACCGATGCCAGTTTTGTAACCACCATTCAATTTTTATGCGGATTTGTCACGGCTGCTGGTTTAATCATTATTGCCAGTTATTACTGGATCAATCGCCGTTGTTTAGATGGTACAGCCAACGCCAGCTCTGGTGGATCAAAAAAGAAGAAACCAAAACTGTCCATTGGTGAGAGTTTAAAGTTTTTGATGCAGTCAAAATATTTGGGGTATATTACCATTTTGGTTTTGGCCTATGGTATCACCATGAACCTGGTGGAAGTGTCTTGGAAAGACTCTGTCAAAGCGCATTTTGGCTCCAACAAATTTGATTACAACAGTTTTATGAGCAACCTGTATATCTATACCGGTGTCTCGACCATGGTCTTGATTATCTTTTCTCAAAATTTGATCAGTATTTTTGGATGGCGTATTGCGGCCAGTATCACTCCTATGGTCAGCTTGATCACGGGAGGTTTGTTTTTTGCTTTTTTAATTTTCAAAGACATGTCATTTATGAGTAGCGTTTGCGATATGTTAGGGGCAACGGCACCAGCACTGGCCATGTGGATTGGTTTGGCACAAAACGTATCGACAAAATCGGCCAAATATTCTTTGTTTGACCCAACAAAGGAAATGGCATACATTCCTCTGGATGAAGAAAGTAAAATCAAGGGCAAAGCGGCCATTGACGTTATTGGTGGGCGCGCTGGAAAATCTGGTGGTGGCGTTATTAACATGGCCATTGGCAAGTTCTTTGACGGTCATACCTTTACCATGATGATTGGTTTGGTGACTGGATTTATTTGCCTGACCTGGTGGTGGGCTGTGCAGAAGCTGTCTGGTGAGTATGAAGCAAAGTTGGCAACCCCGCCAAATAAAAATCAGGGGTAACGTGGTATCATCATCCGACAGGTGTGAAACCATCTGTCGGAACCTCTGGGGGCACCGTCCCCCTTTTTATGTTCTGGCCCCAATGAAGGCTCATACAGGTCAGTGCAAGGTCAAATCAGACAGACCCCATCAAACCTTCAGGTTTTACGCGCTGCTTTACCCCCACTCTGCCCTACACTCTACGCCTACACTCTGCGCCTGTTCCCCCTTGTCATGACTCGTATTATTGACTCAGAATAAAGATTCCATTCCGTAATCATTGATCACCCCATGGCCTGTATTTTTGTGGTGGCGGGCGAACCATCTGGAGATATTTTGGGCGCAGAGTTAATTGCTGGATTACGCAAACGGCACCCATCTTTATCCTTTTGCGGTGTTGGCGGCCCTTTGATGGAAATGGCGGGATCATTTCGATCTATTTTTCCCATGACTGATTTATCTCACATGGGATTTGGAGCCATTATTGCCCGTGCACCCCTATTCATTCGACGATTTTACGAAATCGTGAGATCCATTGAACAGATGCAACCTGCGGGCTTGTTGACCATTGATTCCACAGATTTTTGTTTGCGTTTAGGCAAAAAAATCAAATCCAACAAAAAAACATCGCATATTCCTCGAATTCAATGTGTACCACCACCCGTTTGGGCTTGGCGTCCGAAACAGGCACGAACACTGGTGCCCGCTGGAACAGATCATGTTTTGTCTCTTTTTCCCTTTGAAGAACCCTTTTTTCGCCATATGCCCTATTCTTTTGTCGGGCACCCCATCATGTCGTCACCCAAAGGGTGTGCTGAATTATTTTGGAAAACATATGGACCACAATATGGCCCAACGCGCCCATTGCTTTGTTTATTGCCAGGCAGTCGACCCAGGGAAATCAAGACATTTTGGCCAATTTTATTGGAAACGTCTCGTATCTTGCGCCAACAGCATCCCGAATTAATGGTGGCAACCGTGCGCGCACCAGGGACAGAGCCTTTCTGGCCTCTGATTAGTGATGAATGCTTGATGATTCCATCTACAGACAAACATCATTTATTTGCCGCCGCCACCTTGGCATTGGCCGCATCTGGAACCGTCAGCATCGAGTTGGCATACCACGGAACGCCCATGATTTTGGGATACAAGGTGCCAAAGCCAACAGAATGGCTGTTACGCGCCCTGTTAACAGGCAACCATGTGGGTCTGATTAATATTTTATCCGATAACCCATTTGTTCCAGAATATTTGCAGGGCCAATTTAAACCTGAATGTTTGGCTAAATCGGCTCTGGATGTATTGAATGATCCGCACATTCGGGCTGAACAATCCAAACAATCAAAAGCGACCATGGAGCAGTTGTGGGCTGGGGACTCTTTTCAGCATTTGGGTGCGGCAGTGATTTCTAAAACACTCGGCATAACCACGGACTCTGTGGGATAAGGAGCCCCCCTATTATGCACCCCAGAGCGCGCCTCTCTGCACACCATCTATTTTCATAGGGGGGGGCTGTTGCACCTTAGTTTTTTACGATACGATCAGCTCAGGTCAGGTTTTATCTGGTACACTATGCTTGCCAAGGTTATCTCAGCGTTTATTTTTGCTCTGATTTCCGCCTATTTGGGGTATCATGGATTACACGGTCAAAGAGGATATTATGTTTGGCAAGAAAAGAAGCAGATCTTGAGCCAATTAGAGCTTAAAGAAAAACGCTTGTTACACAAATTGCATGCTCTGCGTGTCAAAGTCAGTCTGCTGCAAGAAAATATAGATCCCGATTTAATGGAACAATACATGTGGTTGTTGTTTCGAAATATTGATCCTAAAAAAAAGGTTATTTTATACCCTTAAACCCAGCACCTGACTTTCTGTTAAACCCAGTACCTGAGGACCCAACAGGGGATTTATGGCCCAGGGTCACAAGATTCAAAAGAAAATAGGTACATTCTGTATAAAACATCCTTCCTATGGTCTTGGCACGGGGTCAAAAAAGGGTCATACTGTTGTTGTGCCCAAGTGGCGGAATGGTAGACGCGCTAGATTCAGGTTCTAGTGAAGCATAGCTTTGTGGAAGTTCGAGTCTTCTCTTGGGCACCATTCCTTCAAAAAACAAGAACAATCTGGTTTATATTTTGGCCCTTGCTGATTCACCATTTTTTCATTTATGATAAATCATTCTGCGCCCATAGCTCAGCGGATAGAGCGTTGCCCTCCGAAGGCAAAGGTCAGGGGTTCAAATCCCTTTGGGCGTGCCAGAATAAATCCAGGATTTTTTGAAACTACGTTGTGTTCTGGTATAGCCCGCATTAGAATAAGGCATAGAATCTGATTTTTCGAACCTTGATTAACAAGCGTCCGTTACGTGTTGCGGCCACATTGCGTACTTATTTGGCCCATATTATTCCAGAAGCCATGCAGTGGGACAATCAGTTTTCTCCATCTGATTTCTATCTAACCGATGTGCGCATGAGTCCTGATTTACGCTTGGCCACGTTGGTTATATTTGACCATGACAAAGAATCGGCGGTCTTGTTGCGGCATTTAAACACTTTGGCTCCAAATATTCAATATAAATTGGCACCTCATATGACTGGAAAGTATGTTCCGAAAATTCGCTTTGTATTTGACCGTCAAATGAAAAAAGAACAAGAAATGCGTCATTTGATGCAATCTATTTCAAAAGATTTAGATTCCGATGAAAAGGATCTTGTATAAAAACGTTATTTTTTGTATACTAAAAGCGGAACCCAGAGCGGTTTATTAATTCTTTTCTAAAAAAATATAGAGTATTCATGGCCTTCAAGAAAAACACGAAAAACTTATTGATTTGGATTTTTATCGTACTGTCTATTATTTTCAGCTATTGTATGTACCATTCTGTGATGGCGAAAAAGACACCCCCCACCCAAGAATTATCTTCTTTTTTAGATCAAATCAGACGGGGTCAGGTAAAAAAGGTTATGTTGCATGATCAATCCCTGGAATTTTTCAATCAAGATGATCAATCGTTTGTGGTGAATACACCGCGCACCTTTGACCCCATTCCATTGCTGAGTCAGTACGGTGTGCAATTTGATTATTTGTACCAAGAGCCCTCTATTAGCTTTTTCTTGCTGGTTCAGATCTTTTTGCCTCTGATTTTTAGTGTATTGATTTGGTTCTTCTTTTTTCGCCAAGTGCAGAACAGCAATGGTCGTGCCATGGGGTTTGGTCGATCTCGGGCAAAAATGATGGATCCTGAAAAAAACCAGATCTTTTTTTCAGATGTGGCGGGTGTGAACGAAGCCAAAGAAGATTTAAAAGAGATCGTGGATTTTTTAAAAAACCCCATTAAATTTCAAACCATCGGGGGGTCTATCCCAAAGGGTGTGTTGTTGGTTGGCCCCCCTGGGACAGGAAAAACCTTACTAGCCAGAGCCGTTGCAGGGGAATCTGGAGTGCCATTCTTTTCTATTTCAGGTTCCGATTTTGTAGAAATGTTTGTGGGTGTGGGGGCCAGTCGCGTCAGGGACTTGTTTGCCCAAGCCAAACAACAGTCGCCTTGTATTATTTTTATTGATGAAATTGACGCTGTTGGTCGCAATCGCGGATCTGGAATGGGTGGCGGACATGATGAGCGAGAACAAACACTGAACCAATTATTGGTGGAAATGGATGGGTTTGATCCTAAGGAGGAAGTGATCATCATCGCGGCCACCAACCGATCGGACGTGTTGGATCCGGCCCTGTTGCGTCCTGGTCGTTTTGATCGTCGTGTGAATGTGGATTTGCCTGATTTACGCGGGCGAGAAGCCATTTTAAATGTGCATTTGAAAAAGATTCAACATGCCAATGATGTGGTACCTTTGTTGATTGCCAGGGGAACTCCTGGGTTTTCGGGTGCAGATTTGGCCAATTTGGTGAACGAAGCTGCGCTGTATGCGGCACGATTCAATAAAACAGAGGTTCACGCCTCTGATTTCGAGGCCAGTCGAGACAAACTGATTATGGGTCCAGAACGTCGTTCTATGATGATGACAGATCAGGAAAAGCGTTTAACAGCCTATCACGAAGGGGGGCATGCCGTGGCGGCTTATCACAGCAAACACAGCGACCCCATTCACAAAGCCACCATTATTCCTCGTGGCGGTGCATTGGGTATGGTTGTGCGTTTGCCAGAAGGGGATCGGGTATCTCTCAGT
>VGCF01000030.1 GCA_016870135.1 Alphaproteobacteria bacterium | reverse complement strand
ACCAATTTAACCAATTCATTTTTTGCTTGGCTGGTCGTGTAAATATTCATCAATGAACCTGCATCATCCCATAGAATGTATACTTTATGATACTCTATTTTGTGCAGTGATTTCAAGTTGGCACACCGATCCTGGGTTTTTGGACTCCTATTAGATGGATCTGATCAATCATAGAGCATAAAGGACCCCCAATCAGCGCCACCGTCTGATCCGCACAGCCCCAAAAAGGAATCCTGATGAAACAGTTAGGATCCAGACCCCTCCATTTCTGCAGCGCGCAAAGGAGAAATAATACCAATAATGCGTCGACCCTCTAGCTTTGGTGGGCTTTCCACCTTTCCAACAGAGGACAGGTCAGCAATAATGCGCTCTATGACTTTTCGGCCCGCATCGGCAAAAGCGACTTCTCGTCCACGAAATTGCAGGGTTAATTTTACTTTATCCCGATTTTGCAAAAAACCGGTGGCATGAGACAACTTAACCTGATAATCGTGCTCTTGAATATTGGGACGCAACTGGATTTCTTTTAACAGCGTAATTTTTTGTTTTTTACGCATTTCGGTCTTCTTTTTTTGCTCTGCATACCGCAAACGACCATAGTCTGCAATTTTGCATACGGGGGGACTGGCGTCAGGCGCCACCTCGATTAAATCTAATCCACGTTGTTGAGCCATTTCTTGAGCTTCTCTCAACAAAACAATGCCCAATGCCGCACCATTTTCATCGATTAATCGCACCTGATGTGCACGAATTACAGGATTCCCTCTGACGGGTTTTTTTGGATAATCCAAGGCATTCTCCACGGTATGCAACAATAAAAACAGAGTCAAGATTTTATTCCTAACAGGCAAAAACAAATGGCATCACTGCGAACAATCATGCAGGCGTTTTGCACACCAGAATTTCTTTTCCTCACCCTGTCTTTATTCCACAGCGTATGCGTTCATTTGTCAAGGGATATTACCCAATTCCGGAAAACAAGATGCTTGGTTTAAAAACGCAACAGCATCCTGTAATGCCAGGGTTTGCTGTTCATTTTTATGACGCACCACAATGGTATTGGTCGATTGCTCTTTTTCCCCAACGATCAAAACATAGGGCACTTTTTTGCCCAGATGGTCCCGCAGCTTGTAATTCAGTTTTTCATTGCGATCATCCACATGCAAACGCAATGTCCCCAATTCCTTCGCGATCCGGTCCGCATAATCGGAAAAGGCCTCGCTGATGGGGATAATCACAGCCTGAGTTGGTGCCAACCACACGGGCAAATGGCCCGCCGTGTGTTCCAAAAACACCCCAATAAAGCGTTCAAAAGAACCCAAAATGGCCCGATGCAGCATCACAGGGCGATGTTTTTTACCGTCTGCTGCGACATACCAGGCATCCAGGCGCTCTGGTAACACAAAATCGGCCTGCAGGGTTCCGCATTGCCACAAACGACCCAAACTGTCTTTCAGAGCAAACTCTAATTTTGGACCATAAAATGCCCCCTCACCTGGGAAAATGGTGTACTCTAGCCCCGCACTTTCTGCCCCTTTACGTAAGGAGTCCTCGGCATGATCCCACACCTCTTCACTGCCTAAACGGGCCTCTGGTCGCGTGGAAAAACGCACCACAACATCCTCGAACCCCAAGGTTTTGTACACCGAAAACAACAGTTTACAAAAATCGCGCGTTTCCGAAATCATCTGATCAGGGGTGCAAAAAATGTGGGCATCATCCTGAACAAAGCTGCTGACCCGCATAATGCCCATACGCGAACCCGATGGTTCATGACGCATACAGCTGCCAAATTCTGCCATACGATAGGGCAAATCGCGATAACTTTTTAAACTGTGGTTGAAAATTTGCACATGACACGGACAATTCATGGGCTTCATGGCATACGTTGCCTCGTCTTGATGCACGGCATACATATGATCGCGAAATTTCTGCCAGTGCCCAGAGGCTTCCCACAGGGTTTTGGACACCAATTGGGGCGTGTTCACCTCTTGATATCCTGCGTGCGTCAACACGTTGCGCATATACTGTTTCAAGTTTTGATAAATCGACCACCCCTTTGGATGCCAAAAAATGGATCCTGGCGCTTCTTCTTGAAAATGGAACAACTCCATCGTTGCGCCCAATTTCCGATGATCACGTTTTTCAGCCTCGGCCAAACGATCTTGGTATGCCTTTAAATCAGCGGCACTCGCCCACGCTGTTCCATAAATACGTTGTAAGGATTCGGCCTTTTGATCGCCCCGCCAATAGGACCCCGATAATTTAGTCAGCGCAAAATGATGACCCAAAACCCCCGTCGAAGCCACGTGCGGCCCCCGACATAAATCGTAAAAATCCCCTTGCTGATAAATGCTTAACGTCTGGTCTTCAGGAATGCTCTCTATGATTTTGACTTTGAACGCTTCGCCCAAATTCTGAAAAAATGCAATGGCCTGATCTCTAGACCACACATGGCGCTGCACGGGTAAATTCCGATCCACGATGTCTTGCATGCGCTCCTGTATTGTTGCCAAATCGTCCAAACAAAACGGTTCAGATCGATAAAAATCGTAATAAAATCCATTGTCAATGACGGGACCGATGGTGACCTGAGTGCCGGGAAACAATTCTTGCACCGCTTGGGCCAACACGTGCGCCATACTGTGCCGTATGATGTCCACGCCGTCCGGGGAATCGGCATGAATCCAAGACACCGATTCACCAGGATGAATCATGGACGATAAATCTTTTAACGTTTCCCCCACGGCCATGGCAATGATGCGACTGCCCCCAAAGCTGGGGTCTTGGGCCTCTTTTTTATGCCGCGGAACCTTGTTTTCAACCCTTAATGTGTTCAGAAAATCGTGACCGCTTTGCCCAACGGCATGGGTAAAGGTACAAATCTGTGGCTTGGACATGGAATGATTTGACAAATATCTATATTACACCATCCTAACTGCTCTAACCATAAAGATCTATCATAAAAACACCACGTGTGTAAAAAAAATAGCTGGAATCGATTGGAATTTTATGCTGATATAAAATTATATTGATTGATGAGATTGATCCATGAATTTTTCTCCGCTTTTTTCGTTCAAAATTTCGGCCAAGAATTTGAAAAACCCCCTGTCTGTTCTTGTTTTTCTAACCTTTTTTTCCCCAATAACGCGTTGCGCCAATCCTTCTTTGGACCAAGAATTTCACGCGTTAAGAACAGAGCTGGACCAAGTAAATGAAAAAATTGCCCGATTAGAACGCAGGGTTCGAGCGGAACGATTCACCCCTGTTTCATCGGCCCACGATGAGGAAGATCAATGGTTCACCAGCCCAGAGCCCCAAGATCAGTCTGAAAAGGAGTCAGAAGACGATACAACTGCACCAAGAACACTGTCCATTGACCAATTCATTGCCGGCATTCCTCCATTCTCTCATATCCCAGTTCCCCCAGGATGGGTTGTGGGCACGGTATCTGCTTCTGCTCTTGCTGCCCCTGTTGGCCCAAACCAATCAAAACATGGCACCCTTGCCCCTGAAATTACCGTTCAACAGGCCAAATTGTTTTTGGAAAAAAGGCAAATGCAGCACGCCCGCCATATATTGGCGCAATTGGTGCGCGATCGTCATACAACAGAATACCCCTTTGCCCTGTATTGGCTGGGCATCTTGGATTTACATGAAAACCATTTGGAAAGCGCCTTTGCCTTGTTTTCCAAGGTTTACGACCTTTGTGCAGTTGATCCCAATTCTAACATTCAACAATTGTGTGTGGCGGCATTATTACGTATGGCTCAGACCCGTTTGCGTCAAAACAATGTACTGGATGCCACAACCCATTATGAACGCTGTCAAAATCTGGCAAAATCTCTAACCATACCTTTACCCCGACATATTACGTATGGCATTCGAAAACTGCGATCAGCGCTGAAAAAAGCCAACCCTTCTCCATCCGCAGAACGCCCCAACCCAGAACGCGATCAAGGAAGCGAAACAAGGGGCACCTCTCTCGGCCAAGTAGGTCAACTCCCTGCCCCAAGGATGGAAAATGCGACCTCAACCGCATCACCCCGTCCTATTTCTGCGCCGTTAAACACTCGGCCACCTGCAGGATCGGGCCCTGTTCTACTCAGCAATCCGTCTAATGATCCAAGCGCCCAGGACGCTCCAGTATGGCCATCAGATACAACAGATGACGAATCGTATTAACCCCCAGTTCTAACGGCCCCCATCCCCTGGTAATGGCGGTGTGGGCAAAATCTTGCGGGCAAGGCACTCCCTTATTCAACCCCTGGGTTAATCCTGTTGCCCCCCTCGTAGACCCCCCCACTCTATCCCCGCGTTTTATGCCTTCTGATCTTGTTCGATTTACCCTGTACGTGGTTCTTGCTGTGGTGGCCTATATTGATCAGTGCACCTATCGCATTCCCAATGGGGCCATTGTGACTATTGTGGCCTTGGCTGTGGTAAACGTCACAAATGGGGGGACAATTCATCTTGTTTCGGCCCTTGGTTTGGCCGTTGTGCTGTCTTTTTTACCCATTATGCTGGGGTATATTTTGGGACGTGTCGTCTATTTTGGCGGGGGAGACATCAAATTAATATCGGCTTGTGCCCTGTTTATTGATCCAGAAGATTTGGGATCATTTGTTATGGGTGTTGGATTGCTCAGCATTCTGCACCGATTGGTATGTCGAAAAAACCCCATTCCCTTTGCCCCAGCCATCGCCACAGCCTTTGTGCTGATGACCACATTTGGGCCTAGCATCAGGTCATGAGACGGAGAAAATACTGGAAGAGCAATCTTTCCCTTTGGGCTCATCCCCCGTTATACTGAATATCATATTCATTGTTCATTCAGACATCCATGACCACGCCCCCTGTGCATCCCACCTTTCATATCACAGGCCAATCAGGAACCTCTCGTACGGGTCGCATCACCACAGCCCATGGAGTACTGGAAACACCCGCCTTTTTGTTTTGCGCCACCCATGCCACATTAAAAGGATTATCCATTGACAGTATCAAGGCGGCTGGAACACCAATTTTGCTCAGCAACACGTATCATTTAATGCTGCAACCCGGATCTGATTTGATTGAACAATTGGGCGGCATTCACACGTTTATGGGGTGGGATGGCCCCGTATTCACCGATTCAGGCGGATATCAAATTTTCAGCCTGCATCATGGGTCCGTTTCTGACGAAATCAAGGGTAAGCGTCGCAATATGTCGTCTTTTCCACCGGTAAAAGTCACCGAAGAAGGCGCCATCTTTGTCTCGCATCGTGATGGAAAACGCCATCACTTGACCCCTGAAAAATCCATTCAAGTTCAAACGGAGTTGGGGGCTGATTTAATTTGCGTTTTGGATGAATGCACACCGTTGCACATGACGCGTGCTCAAACGGAACGATCGATGCATCTCAGTCACCGTTGGGGCAAGAGATCTCTAGATGATTTTGAACAGCGTAAAAAACCCCACCAAGGATTGTACGGCATTGTTCAGGGGGGAATTTATCCAGATTTTCGTAAACACAGCGCCGAAATGATTGCCAGCATGCCCTTTTTTGGTCACGCCATTGGCGGATCGCTAGGCGCCACAAAATCCCAGATGGGTGAAGTCATAGATATGGCCCTGTGCGATGGCGCCCTGTACGTTCGACCCATTCATTTGTTGGGCATAGGCGGCGTGGAGGACATCTTTCAAGGGGTATCCAAGGGTATTGATACGTTTGATTGCGTGTCCCCTACGCGATTGGGTCGGCATGGCGGGGCGTTAATAGACAACGCCTATTGGGATGATGCCGCAGAAGATTGGCGCCCAAAAAACCATATCAACTTGTGGAAATCCTGTTTTCGAACGGACCCCAAACCCATCGATGCTTCTTGTCCCTGCTCCACATGTGCGTTGTACAGCCGGGCCTATTTACATCATCTATTAAAAGCCAAAGAAATCTTGGCATTGACGGCGCTCTCTGTGCACAATGTATGCTTTATGAATCGATTGATGGCGGCCATTCGCCATGGCATTGCCACCCATTCCCTTGGTGATGTTCGAAATCGCTGGTCGTGTGCTGCCCTGATGGCTTCAGGTCCCGGCATGTCCTAGGGGTGGCTCTTGTTTGTATGTTGCACACAAGCTGTGGTATTCTTTAATTATTATAGGATTTTCCTGTTCTTGTTGTGGTCTCTCCTGTTGTCAGTATTTCCGAGGTGTCTTATGGGTACGGCAACAGTCTGCCCATTTTAAATGGATTAACCCTGAATTTTAATCCAAAAGAAATCATCATTATTACGGGGCCATCGGGGTCTGGCAAGACCACCCTGTTAACCTTGATGGGGGCGTTGCGTTCGGCCACAGTTGGACATATCAACGTGATGGGGCAGGATTTAATGGTCCAGAGTAAAGAAAAAAAAGGGCTGTTTAGATCTTCTGTCACTGTGAAAACGGACCTGAGTTTACGTAAAAACATCGGGTTTATTTTTCAAAATCACAATCTGATCAAAGCATTAACGGCTCAAAGCAATGTAGAGATGGCCTTGGAACTGGATCACGTCGCGCCAAAAGACAGGGAAAATCGTGCCCAAACCATGTTGAAACGTTTGGGTCTGGGGCATCGTCTTTTGTCTTATCCTGCCGAATTATCAGGCGGTCAACGTCAACGTGTGGCCATTGCCCGGGCTTTGGTTCGTCAACCTGCCTTGATTTTGGCCGACGAGCCCACAGCATCATTGGACTTTACATCGGCAACAGAGGTCTTGACCTGTTTTAAAGAAGCCGCATCCTTGTGGGGCACCACCACCATTATGGTGACCCATGATCAACGTTTAATGCCGCTGGTCAATCGCGTTATTGTTCTAGAAGACGGCATTGTGGTCAAAGATTATCGCAATGACGGTGTTGTGGGCGAGATCAGCCCTTAGGGGCATCAATAATCGCCCGGTGTAGGCATAGATGGCGGGGTGGTGCGGGGACCATCAGGCCTGTACGGCGAGCTGTGGTTTGATCTGATCGTCTTGAACGATGCACTGACGGGGCGCAGACTCATCTCATTATTTTTCCAAGATGTTTGGTTTTTGCCCTTGACTTTGCCACAGATAGTGATCAGTATTTAATAGACCGGATGGGTGGCCGAGTGGTTAAAGGCATCAGACTGTAAATCTGACGACGTACGTCTACGTAGGTTCGAATCCTACCCCATCCACCACGCGGGTGTAGCTTAGTGGTAAAGCCCCAGCCTTCCAAGCTGGCTATGTGGGTTCGATTCCCATCACCCGCTCCATGTTTTTGACTTCTCTTAAAACCACACTTTCTTACCTTACAACCTTTTCTGTTGATCTTTTTAACGACTGCACGGTGTACCACAGGCTGGAACGCAGACCGGTCTTTTTTTGATGCAATACTGGGAAAAGCGGGGCAGTCTTTTTTATACCATTTTATATATTATTTTTTAAAAAAATATAAAAAATAAAACTTTTTGCGAATTTTAACGTTTCAAAACACAGTATGATCATTGTTATGAAACAGTTTAACATTCGTTTGTGGGCACCAAAGTGCAAAAATTCATTAGAATGTGTGACTTGTTGTTGGCAAGATTCATTTTTTCTATTAAAAATACCAATAAAAAAAACGTAAAAAAGAGCATTGAAATTGAAAAATTCAATAAAATGCTTTCAAATTTCATGTGCTTTCTTTCTGATTGGTGTGGGGATGGTGCACGGGATGGATACTGAGGGACAGCGTTCACCAACAAAGCATTCAAAGCAAAACAATGATAACAAGAGACAGTTTTTGAACCTGTCACAATCTACGGACTCAACACGCTCGTGGCCAATCACCCACAGGGGACGATATGGGGGGGTGCTCTTACATTCGATCAATTCAAAAAAGACGCTCAAAGTATAACTGATCCATTATTACCAGCGAACAGCACATTTTATGTTCACTTTAATGTTCATCACAACACAACCAACAATTGCTGCGAATGCAAAAAAAATCAGGAATTACAGTGGATTTAAATTCAGTGCGCCAAGAGAAAAATGACGGATCTGAAAAGGCATTTTTCGAATAAACAAGCAAAAACACTTATAACTGAATAAAACCATGAAAGTCTTAGAGAAAAACAGGGAAAAATTCTGCAAAAAATAAAAAAAATGGAAAAACAAAAATCCGAAAAAACAATAATCGCAGAATTAGAATGCGCAGTTTCAAAAGTAAAAATTAATGAATTAAAATGAAAGATATTGGATCCAGGACTAGACGATGGCATTAACACAATTTTGTTTTTAAATAAAATTTATGAAAAAAATGATAACCCTTACCATCTCAATTCTAAATCCGGAAAAATCTCATTCAGGCCATTAGCTCTCTATCCTCATTCTGGTGTATAATGGGTTTTGATGATATAAAATAAGGGGATTTTTGTGCGGGTTATCGTTGGTATGTCTGGTGGGGTGGACAGTTCATTGGCCGCAGCATTGCTGTGTCAACAGGGTCATGACGTCATTGGCGTGACCTTACAATTGTATGATTACGACACCACCCTAGAGGAAACAGATCCCAGTAAACGCCATTGTCATCCTTTGGCTTTTATAGAAGATGCCAGACAGGTGGCCAAAAATTTGGGTATTCCCCACCATCTGTTGTCCCATCAGTATATTTTTCAATCCGAAATCATTGATCCATTTATGGAATCGTACCGCCAGGGAAAAACACCTCTGCCGTGTGCAAAATGCAATCGCGATGTCAAAACGTCGGCTTTGTACAACATGATGGGGGAATTTGGGGCGGACGCCATAGCCACAGGGCATTATGTGCGACGCATTGATGTTGATGGCCAAGTGCACATTCACCAAGGCCAAGATCTGATCCGTGATCAGAGCTTTTTCCTGTTTGCACTAGGAATCCATTATTTTGATAAAATGCTTTTTCCGCTGGGGGCATATTCCAAAGCTGAAACGCGCGCCAAAGCCCAAGAGTTGGGCCTGTCTGTGGCCGATACGCCCGCCAGTCAAGATTTGTGCTTTATTGCGAAAAAATCTTATAAAACCCTTTTTACGGCAACCCCAGGAGACATTATCCACATTGGTGATGGCCGAATTTTAGGACAACACCAAGGTGTTACGGGCTTTACCATTGGTCAACGTCAAGGTCTGGGCATTGGTGGGCAGAGCGAGAGCTTGCACGTTGTGGCTCTGGATGTGGCGAAAAATCAGGTGGTGGTGGGGCCGCGCCATCATTTGGCATGCTCTGTGATTCATTTGGATCAGGTAAATTGGCTGGCACCAGAGTTGTTATCCCTAAGGTCGTCTGTGGTGAATCCTGCTGATCCGTCGTGGATCCAGGGAATGAATCAAAGCAAACACCATCAACAAGGCGGAACCGGGAATGCAGAGGCTGAGCACAGAAAACGTAAGGATGACGGAGGTCACTGTGTCACTGATCAGGCAGAATACCCATCCAACAGAGATGGGCTGGAATCACCCCATGGTCATGGGGTATCGGGCAACACAGACCATGTGAGCGCCTTTCGAAATGCCCCTCATATCCAAGATATTCAGGTCAAGGTTCGATCGTCCAGTCGGTCTGTACCGGCGAAGATTCACTTGCGCGGGGACAGTGCCATTATTTATTTGGAAAATCCAGATTACGCCATTTCCCCTGGTCAAGCTTGTGTGTTTTATCACGGTACACGCCTGTTGGGCGGTGGTTGGATTTCAGAGCGTACTCGCTCGGATGCCTTGTCCCAAAAAAAAGATACTTGATTCCGGCGCCTGTGGTACGGCGTCCCTGCACCACAGGGATGGACTGTATACATGCCCGCGGTCCTCTAAGAGGGTTGTAAAACCCGTCGAAATCGTAATGAACCAGGAGAAATAACAGACAGAAACGAATAAAGGAGGGGAAATGAACGCCATGATGTCCATCATAAAAACCACTTGCCATATGACACGAATGCCATCCTATAAAACCACTGATTTCTGAATAATTTGCACCTTGGTTATGGTGTGTTATATCATCAAAAATAACAACCATACATCAAAGGTAAAAAATGACAACAATAACATACGAAGAATTTGAGCGTGTGAATTTGCGCTCTGGTACGATTGTGAAAGTAGAAGAATTTCCAAGAGCAAAAAAACCGGCATTTAAGGTGTGGGCCAATTTTGGACCTGAGATTGGGGTATTGCAGACATCAGCTCAGGTGACTGTGCATTATACGCCCCAGACTCTTATTGGGCGCCAGATTGTAGGATGCGTTAATTTGGGAGAGAAGAATATAGCGGGCTTTACCTCTCATTTTCTGCTTGTGGGATTTGCCGATGAAAGCGGTGCTATATGTTTGATAACAGTTGATCCAAAGGTTCCTAATGGACAAAAAATGCATTGAGGTGAGGCACTTCATCTTCACCGGCACTCCAGGAAGTGGAAAAACTTCTGTCATCAAAGAGCTAGAAAAATTAGGGCATACTGTAATTCATGAAGCTGCAACCGATGTGATTAGCCAAGAGCAAGCTAAGGGCATGGAAAAGCCATGGGAAGAGCCTGAG
>VGCF01000029.1 GCA_016870135.1 Alphaproteobacteria bacterium | reverse complement strand
ATCTTTTGCAATGCGCAAATGGATTTTTTCTTCTGCAATGGCATCGATAACTCCGAAAATTCCTGAACTCATCACCACCGTTTGGCCTTTTTTTAAATGATCCCACATGGTTTTTTGCTCTGCCGCTTTTTTACGTTGCGGCAAGACCACCATGACGTAAAAAATACCCATAAGACAGGCGATGGGCAAAAACATATTCAAAATTTCGTATAATTTTTCTAATATTTCTGAATTCATTTTAAGGTTCACAGCCGATTTAACATAGAAAAACAGTATATGAATGAACGGACAAAATCAATGGATAGAAGGGGTTTCTTCTTGAAGACATCCACCAGATGGACCGCTTGTCTCACTCTTGCGTTATGCCCGCAAAAAAACACCCATCAAAAAACCCTCATCATTTGACTTTTGACAAAGAACATTATCACAATACAATGTGTGGTTTATATATAAAACGTTCTGTGATTTCTAATTTACCATTGCAATGGAATCCGCGATTAACCCAGAATGATTTTTTTGTCAGCCCCAGCAACGAATCTGCCTTTGAATGGATCATGCGCTGGCCTTGGCCCTTTGAAAATCTGTGGATTTTTGGCCCCAAAGGATGTGGCAAAACCCATCTCGCCACATTATGGGCTGCTCGCCAAAAGGCTGTGTGGTTAACGCCGTGGAACGAGCCCTGGGATTTGGGTAAGCTGACAAGCGGCAGCTGTGCCATTGTGGATTGGGACAATCAGGCCGCAGAGCAAATGGATCCCATCAAATTGTACGCCTTTTTAATGCGCCTTCAGGAATTGAGAGTCCACTGCTTATGGCTATCGCGCACCTCTGCTATGACGTGGCACAGCCCATTGGCGGATGTAAACTCCAGAATTCACGCCATGGTCAGAGTCGAAATTACATCCCCAGATGACGTTTTACTGGCCAAAATATTAGAAAAATCTTTTTGCGATATTGGTTGGAAAGTCAATCCGCGCTTGATTCACTTTTTAATACGACGCATGCCCCGGTCCTTTTCAGGGGTGGCCGAACTGATCCACCTGGTTCACCAGCACAGCACCTCTTCGGGATTGTCCATTTCGGGATTAAAATCCATTCTTGAATCCCTTCAGGACAAGGAATAACCCCGTTGTGGGCGATCAGGGGCACCTTACTCATCTCAGTACACTATGCATTAAACTTTTTCTCTGGATCAACGGGGCCACGGGCATTGCGCAATTCAAAAATACAGTCGGGGCCAGAAGAATATCCAATCAACTGTCCTTGTTTCACGCCTTGTTCTGCTGAAACACAGGCTCTGTCGATCGATTTGTAACACGTAGACCAATTATTTGGGTGATCAATTAAAATCACCACCTTGCTGGGATCACCGCTTAATTTTCCAGAATGCACCACTTTTCCATCGGATGATGCATACACAGGCGTGTTTTTTGGCGCCTTGAACTTAATGCCCACATTTTGCGGTCCTTTTTTGCTCTTTTTGAATTTTTCAGTGATTTTTCCAGAAACAGGGCGGCAAAAACCAGTCGATTTAGGGGGCCCTTTTTTGACAGATTTTTTGACCTTTTCCTCGGTTTTTCCAACCGTTTTTGGCTGATTATCGGAACGCTCAGCACCTTTTTTGGAATGATTCGTCACATTCCATCCATCGCGTGATTGAGATGGTTTTGAATCAGAATCATCATCGCTGCGCTCATCCGTTTCCGTTAAACTGTTTTCCAAATCGGAATCGGCATCGATATCCGCCATTAATACGGGTTTTTGGCTTTTAGACGAACGCTCCTCGGGACCACCCCCCACATCGGTCCATTGGACATCCTCGTTGTCTTTTAAAATGACCGGACCGCTGGACACTGGTTCTGGTTCAGTTGAAAAATGAGCTCTGCCCCCTGGCAGCTGCAGTTTTGTTATGTTTGTCAAACGATACGGTGCTTTTAACCCATTACATTCTGCCAAATCTTTGACCGATACCCCGTGGCGGGCTGCCACACTGGATAACGTATCCCCGCGCAGCACCACGACCTCTCCTGATTTCAGGTAAACAAGACGCTCTGGTCCTTCTATGGTGCATCCCGATAAAATCAGGGCAAAAAACAGGGCAAACGTGTTATGACGGTGTCTGTGCACAGGAATGGTCAGATAGGAAGAAGCAATAAATTGTCGAGACATACTAAATCAATATCCAGGGATAATAAAGTTTAAAAAAGGGTTGAAAGGGTTTTAAGGGGTCGATTCCCCCGCCGATGCCAGACCAACAGAGCCGCTCTCTCTTGGTTCAATCCATGCAAGATTGGTTGTTTTCTGTCCAGATTGACCACCAATGGATGTTTTTCCACCCATATAGGGCTGTAACACTCCTGGAATTTTCACCGTTCCATCGGCACATTGGAAATTTTCAATCAACGCCAACAGGGTGCGCCCCACGGCTAGACCCGATCCATTGAGGGTATGCAGAAAACCAATTTTCCCATCACTGTGACGGCGATAACGCGCCTGCATGCGTCTGGCCTGATAATCACCACATTTTGAACAGCTGGCAATTTCTCTGTACCGATTCTGACTGGGCACCCAAACTTCTATGTCATAGGTCTTTTCGGCCGATGCACCCATATCACCCGCACACAATACCACCGTTCGATACGGCAATTCCAGGGCTTCCAGAATATATTCTGCCTGTTTAAGCATTTGTTTGTGCCACTGATCAGCCGTTTCCGGCGTACACACAGCTACCAGCTCTACCTTGTTAAATTGGTGCTGGCGCAACATGCCTGTGGTATCTTTTCCAGCCGAACCCACTTCGGATCGAAAACAGGGCGTTAATGCTGTTAAACACAATGGTAAATCCGATTCATTCCAAATGCGATCTGCAGCCCAATTCACCAAGGGGACTTCGGCCGTGGGGATTAAAAATCGATCACGCTCGTCGCTGATGACAAATAAATCGTCTTTGAATTTTGGCCACTGTCCTGATCCGTATACGGCATTTTGTCGAACCAAGTACGGCACAGTCATTTCTGTAAAACCAAATTTCTGACTTTGCACATCCAGCATCCACTGGCCCAAAGCACGCTCTAATCGCGCCAAATCCCCCATCAAATAGGTAAACCGTGCCCCTGAAATCTTGCTGGCCTGATCCGTATCCAACAGGCCGTGATGACGGCCCCACGTACCATGATCCATAAATCCTACACACACGGGCCCAGGTGTACCCCAGCGCTTGATTTCCTGGTTGGCCTCTTCGTTACGCCCATCGGGCACGTCGTCGGCAATCCAATTGGGCAGCGCCATCATCATGGATTCAAAGGATTCCTTAGCCATTTTGCTGGTGGCAACTAGATTTTCTTCTTGGATTTTTAACGCGCTTGATTGGGCAATGCGGGCATGACGATCCTGATCAGAATCCGATGCATTCCACTGAGAAAGGGCGTTTTTCTCTTGCCGCAATTGTTGCAATGCCGCTTCTTGTTGGCAGAAATTTTTATACAGGGCTGTGATTTTTTTAGCCAGCATAGGAGAATCCGGATGGCGACGCCACAGTGTCTCATCCAATACTTTCGATTTTTCGAGAATAATTTTAATGTCGAGCATTACACTTATCTGCTTTGTGCGATTGGATGCTGCCTTAATCTAGTAACACTTGGGCGCAAAAATCAATAGGCCTAACACGGATTGAGTGCGGATTTTTGAATTTATTTCAAAAAATGATTGGCCAAAAAAGTCCAGATCAAAAAATACAGAAACGACCTTTTTTATTGCCGCCCAAGACCAGAGGTTTAATTCGGGGCTGGATTGTGGTGGGTTTTAACGCCGCGAAACCGAATACGTCCCTTGGTCATGTCGTATGGCGTCATTTCAACGGTAACGCGATCGCCCACCAGAACTCGGATTTGATGCTTGCGCATATTCCCAGCGATATAGGCGTTGATCATGTGGTCGGTTTCATCCAGTCGAATTTTAAATTGCTCATTGGGCAGACACTCTACAACAATTCCACAGCACTCTATGGTTGCTTCTTTTCCCATATTTTCTTTTTCTAGAATTTAATTCTAATTATAATTGATTTTTCAAACCGAGTAAAGAACTTGATCTCGATCTTTTTTCTAAACAGACGGCAAAAAGATGGGGTTCCAGAGGGTTAAATCTATTGTGTGTTCTGGGTAAAAGCCATATACTAAATGTGTATTTAACACACCCCTAGCCCGAGCAATTGTTTTATGTCAAACACCGAATTCAATACAAATAGTGATTTTCAAAATCTTCTAGAGGCCCATTTTCAAAAAAGAATGAACCTGGAAGGACAAGTTGTCAAAGGAAAAGTCGTTTCCATTGACAAAGACATGGCCTTGATTGATGTGGATTTAAAGTCAGAAGGCCGCGTGCCTTTGAAAGAATTTTTGCCCGAAAAACTAGTGGTCGGAGACATTGTTGACGTCTATATTGACCGATACGAGGGGCCTCAGGGGGATGTGCAACTCAGCCACGAACGTGCACGACAAGAAGCCTCTTGGCAATATCTCAGCGAATCATTCCATTCCCGTAAACCCATCGAGGGAACCATTATTGGTCAGGTCAAGGGCGGTTTAACGGTGGATATTCGCGGAACCATAGCCTTCTTGCCTGGCAGTCAGGTGGACATTCGTCCAGTCAAAGATTTATCGAACTTCTTAAACGTAACCGATCGTTTTGTGGTTTTGAAAATGGATGATTTACGCAGCAATGTGGTGGTTTCCCGTCGTGCAGTTCTAGAAGACACCCGATCCTCTAGTCGTCAAGAATTGTTGGCCAAGTTGCAACAGGGTGATCGTCTAAAGGGAACGGTCAAAAACATCACGGATTACGGGGTCTTTGTGGACTTGGGCGGCATTGATGGATTGTTACACATTACGGATATTTCCTGGACACGCATCAAGCACCCCAGCGAAATTTTGAAACTAAACGACGAAATTGACGTGATGGTGACCCGTTTGAACAAAGAGAGCCAAAGAATTTCTCTTGGCATGAAGCAGTTAGAAAAAGACCCATGGTTAAACATTACAGAGCGTTACAAGCCTGGGGACAAGGTCCAAGGTGAAGTCAGCAACGTGGTGGAATACGGGGCCTTTGTGCGTATGGACGAAGGACTGGAAGGTCTGGTGCATATGGGCGATATGGTTTGGGGTAAAAAGACGCCTAATCCTCACCACGTGGTCAAACCAGAGCAGCGCATTGAAACCATGATTTTAGACATTGATACCGCCAAGCGTCGCATTTCTTTGGGGATTAAACAGTGCACTGAAAATCTGTTAGAACGCTTTGCCAAAGCGCACCCAGAAGGATCAGAAGTTGAGGGCGAAGTTCAGGATATTACAGAATTTGGCTTATTGGTCAGCTTGCCTGGTGGTTTAGAAGGGGTTGTGTATCAATCGGACCTGTCTTGGGATTCTAACGAGCAAGCATTAAGCAAGTATCACGTGGGCAGTATGGTGAAAATGAAGGTGTTAAGCATTAATTTGGTCAAGGAAATGATTGGTCTTGGCATCAAACAATTGACATCGGATCCTTGGATGGAAAAACACGGTCAATTTAAAAAAGGTCAAGTGGTAACCGCCACTGTTTTGCGCACCTTGGATCAAGGGATAGAAGTGAATTTGGGCGATGGATTACAGGCCACCATTCAACGGGCAGAGTTGTCCAGAGATCGCGCCTTGCAAAATACCCAGCGTTTTTCAGCTGGACAAGAGGTGCAAGGAAAAATCACAGCCTTCAATCCAGAAACCCATTATATTGCCTTGTCCATCAAAGCTATGGAATTGGATGAGGAAAAAGAAGCATTAAGTGAATACAAAGACAGAGAAAAGTCCGAGGGAGATTCCTTGGGTTCATTGGTCAAAGAAGCCATTGATCGCGAAAATCTGCATCATCAGAAAACCCCTTCAGCCTGATCACGACCATTCGTCGCCCAAGATCACAGTCATCAGGGGGCATGCTTACAAAGCAACGGTCCAAGCGAGACAATGAAGGAATGAACAAGTAAGAAGCGGGGGCGAAATCAAGGCAGAGAGAGACAGGGTTAGACAGTAAGGCGTCGTTACGCACAGGTCAAGAGGCAACAGGGCACAGGAAAAAACGCTTGCTCTGCCTCTCTGGGCCAACCTCTTTCTGCCCTCTTGATCAATAGCAACAGGAATATTGGGATTGTTTTGTGTTAAAAAAGACACAAGAGATCGAAGCTGATCAGTATTGTTAATATTTTGATCAAATAAAACGATACCGTGGACCTTTTTCAATGCCAGTCATTATCTTAATGCAAGCACATCGGGGTCTGTTTTACTGGTGTTGACAAATCCAGTCCAAATAGCCGGTAATGCGCTGATTTTATTCTGTATTTTTCCCATAATCTGATTGTTTGATACACCTTGATTTTTTGGCCCAATACAGCCTGACACCATCAAAATCAACGGAACCAAAATCATCAAAATGAAAGAACCATTCTTTTTTCTGTTGTTGGCGTGCAAAAAAATGGAAAAAACGTATGTTTAAAACAACAATGTGTCATATATATGTAAAATTTACGATACACCATGACGGGCTATCCATAAGGTCATGCCTAATCGCATGACCTTATTTCAGAAAATCCTGTTTCAAAAACCACCCCAGAAGGATGGTGTCACATCACGAATGATGCAGAAGAAGCAGTTCTCTCTTGAATCCGATATTTTTTACCCACCGATTACAAACGATGTTTTTTACCCACCAAGTACAAATTTTTTACTTTTCCCGTTCCAATGTTCTCTCCTGCATCCACATGATCCAGGAAACTCTGAACTAGAGGATAAAACTCCTCTGGTTTTTCATCAAAAGGACAGTGGGCTGTATCTTTCATAATGACACACTTTGAATTCTTTGTGATGCTGGACATGGCTTTTGCATTGGATTGAGGAATGCTGTCGTCTTCACCATGAATAATAAGAATGGGTTGTGCAATCTTTTTTAAAATATCTTTCGGCTTTTTATTCTTCATGCTTTTCAGGAAATCTCTTGACAGGTTCCAATTGTTGTGGGTGGAAATGTTTTTAGAATTTTGAAAATATGCTGTTTTGATGTCCAATAAATTTAATTGATCACTCTGAAAGCGGTCGATGGCATAATTTATAGCCCTCTGTAAGTTTGAAAATGCCGTTACATACCCCATATCGTATAGACTGTTTTTAACCATTGGGTTTTTTTCTTTTTCAATAATAGACTGATCTCTTAAAAAAACTTCATCCCGCTTTATAATCATTTTTAAATAACCCACCAAATCGATGGGTGCTGGACCTACGTAAATGGCAGACGACACCTTCTCATTTTCCCCAGGTTTGGACAAATAATCATTCACAATATTGGGACCAAAGGAGTGTCCGAACACCACCACTTTATCTCGTTTAGACAAGGCTCTGGTCGCATCAATGGCTTTACCCAAATCTTGGGCTGATTGCTCCAACGTGTCCATACCTGGATCAAAGGAACACCCCGACCCATGGCACCCACGCTGGGTGTACGCCATCACGCTGCGCCCTGTGACTTGGGACAACTCTACGGCCGTAGGCAGCATACTAACCGCACCACCACCGGGCCCACCATGGACGACCACAATGGGATCTTTGTCCTTATCTCTACCTGGAATATAGAATGCGGTTAAAAATCCACCCTCAGATACTTGATCATGAGACTCTGGATCACACAAATACTTTGTATTATGGAAAATCGGAGAATCATTGTTTTTTTCTTCATACAGCGCCTGAACCAATGTATCATCTGTTTCCATTCTGTCGTACAAATTCTTGTACCATTCGGCAATCTCTTTTTCCTTTTCCTTTTTCGGCAACATATTAATTTTTTCCATTTTTTCAGGGGAAAGGGCAATCATCTTTTTCAATCGTTTAGAATTGTCGTTGCTCAATTGGATGCGAAATCCATAAATTTTACTATTTTTTACAGCACTAGATGTGTAATTCATAATAAAAGTATAATCAAAAATTCCTTGTTTTTTAAAATTTTCCTCGCATACCTCTTGCATCTCTATGGTCTGATTCGCCTTTGTGTGCGAACAAGGGTCATACGATTGCGTCAATGCAGAAAGAGAAATTAAAAACAAAAGCTTTAATGTGTTTTTCATCTATAGTGTTTTTTAATATATTGTCAATAAAATATTATCATAAAAATTGTTATGGTCAAGTTTTATTTTTAATTTACTTGCGATTTTAATTCAAAACGCACTGTTTTGTAATAAAAAAATTTTCGCACCATTCGGTAATCTCTTTTTCCTTTTCCTTTTTCGGCAACATATTAATAGCATCCATTTCTTTCTTTGAAAGGGCAATCATTTTTTTTAATTTGTTCCGAACTATCTTTTTCAATTCCAATACGCATCCCATTTTTTTTTTCATTCATATCGATTTTTTTTAAACGCCATAAAATTATAACAATTTTTTAAAATTGTATCAATATAAAATTAATACAGCGCATTTCGCCGAACCCTCTGCTCCCTTGTTCCTCATTAATATATACTCGTGAAAAAATCTGGTGGAGATTAGCTTACCCCAACCTAACCAACTCCAAACTGGGGTGGTATGGTCATATTTTCACTCTCCGAATGGGATTGTATATGCGCACTTGGAGAGTGTCAAAGGCAAGTTGTTCTTTGTCTTGGTCGGTTAACGTCAGCAGATTGATACTTTTTCCAGATAACCATTTGTATATAGAAAATGGGTAAGGATAATCTACCTTTGATATTTCAACATTTGCGTCGTCAAATTTCGGGCTTCGCTTGTGCTCACCTATTAATATAGGCCCCGCAAGCTCACCACTCATTTTTCTAGCAACTGCTGAATTTTCTGCGGTATATGTTGAAGCCCCTTTTAATAGGCGCCGGAATGCTAACGCTTAAACGTTTTGCGAGCTTCAGCAGCAGCTCTTGCTCTTTTGGAACTTTTAAAGCGTAATCTGCATCTGTTGGCATACGAATGAGCATGTGTTCACCAAGCCTATAGGTACGGTTATCATGCCCCTGTTTTTCAACATCCGTGATTGGCAAGCGAGAATACTCAGGAAACTGTTCCTCTATGAGTTTGCGCGCAAGATCTGAGCTTAAAATAAATGTAGTGGTCATAGTTACTCCTGACTCATGTCAACATCAGATGGACTCCCTTTCAATAAATGTACCTGACCATGAATTTTAAATATCTTTTGGTTCTTAAATTCAAAATAAGAGATTACTTCTGCTATGATTTCATCGCCCTGGGTATTGCTACCTTTGTCATCATAAAGAATAAATAATGTGTCATTTTGAGACATATGAGTTTTGCATTCAAACTCCATTGTTTGAATATTCTTCCGTTTCTCTATTGCATGTCTGATATACTCAACCCTATTTAAAATGACACCATTAATAGATTCTCCCATTTTTCTGAAAAAATAATGGAGAAATGCTTTGATGTCAGACCAAGATGTTCTTTGATAGTGCGGCTCCATAAATAACGACCTTGCTGATCTTGATTATGAAAAACAACACCATCGACATCAAAAATAATAGCCTTAATCGTGTTATTACTCACTGCACAACCTCATCAATAATTCTTCTCTGCCCATCAGCATCAGCGCTGTTTTTATCTGCAATTTGGCACAGTTCAAATGTTGCTTTCCAAAGTGCCCAGGCACGTGCACGAAGCCATGTATCAGCATCCATATCCATTTCAGCAATAAAAGTCTCACGCGCTTTGCCGGATAAATACGTCCAGGCAACAACAAGATCACACACCGAATGTTTATTTGGGACATCAGGCTTTTGAACCCGAAAAATAGGCTCGCCACTTTCAATCCAACGGCACGTATCGTGAATATGTTTTTGTTCAACGTCGTCATAGGGTATAAATGGCGCTGATAATATGATGAATGTATTCCTGCATTGGGGAATGACGCAAAGCAAAGTTGCTTATTTCATTGTGCTCCAAAAGATATTATCGTTAGTACCTTCCAACCATTTAGATAAAGCGGATTTAAGTGGTAAGGGACGAAGATCGATCTCGTATAGCGAGTCAGTTGGTAGCCATTCGAAAGCAACATGCTCTTCTTTTTGTGGCACCTTATCTCCAAATTTTAACTCTGTAATACTGAACTTATAAATCAAATTAATTTCGTGCGTATGGCAACAGACCTCATCGCCTGGAAAATTCCATGCATGTTCAATTATTCCTAAAAATTTTTCTATTGCTGCTTCAAATCCTGTTTCTTCTTTGATCTCGCGAATCAGTGCATTGGATGCAGATTCTTGAAAATCAATATGCCCCCCAGGAAGATAATAAAAGGGAGTATTTAATTCATAATAATGGTTAGGGTACGGTCTTGGATCATACGCCAGGAGAATATGATCTTGATCCACGATAACGCCTCTGCTGACCACATGAATGCCCTTCTTATTCATATGCCACCTCCCTCAATCAAGGTCTTGAATTTGCACAATACAATCATCTCACAGATATAGCAAGCCCATCATCTATACCTATTCAAGCTTCAAAAGCTTATTCCAAAGGCAGCATAAGCGAAATCTGCTTTTTGGAATTCAAAACCTT
>VGCF01000028.1 GCA_016870135.1 Alphaproteobacteria bacterium | reverse complement strand
GGGATAGGCAGCTTTTGGGGGAATTTACGATCCATTGGGGACAGTCTAAGCAATAATGGCACAGCAGTGGGGATTATTCCCTTTATCAAGGTTATGGAGAGTCTGAGTTTAGCCATTGATCAAGGGTCATTACGCAGAGGGGCCGCGGCTGCCTATTTACCCATTTCTCATCCAGAAATCGAAGAATTTATCGATATGCGTAAACCCACAGGCGGTGATTACAACCGTAAAACACTGTATTTACACCACGGCGTCACCATTACCAATGAATTTATGCGTTGTGTGGAGCAGGATTTGCCCTGGAATTTGATCAGCCCAAAGGATGGTCATGTGGTGCATACGGTTTCGGCCCGGTCCTTGTGGATTCGCCTGCTCACCACACGTATGGACACGGGAGAGCCATACATCCTGTTTATCGATCATATTAATGACGCCATACCAGAACACCACAAGCAAAAAAACATGCACATTAAAATGTCGAATTTGTGCACGGAAATCACCTTGCCCACGGGGTTAGACTTTCACGGCAAGGAACGCACAGCCGTGTGTTGTTTGTCATCCGTCAATGTGGAAAAGTTTTTGGAATGGGAAGATCACCCCACGTTTATTTCTGATATTATGCGATTTTTGGATAATGTATTAACCTATTTCATTAATCATGCGCCCCCACAAATGCATCGGGCTGTGTATGCCGCCAGAGAAGAGCGCTCTGTAGGTCTGGGGGCCATGGGGTTGCACTCCTTTTTCCAATCCCAACGGGTGGCGTGGGAAAGTGCCCTGGCCCAATCGTGGAATACCCGGATCTTTAAGCATATTCAAGCACAAGCAGAGTTGGCCTCTGTACAGTTGGCCCATGAACGTGGCGCCTGTCCTGATGCCGCAGCATGTGGTGTGAATCAAAGGTTTTCCAGTAAAATAGCCATTGCACCAACGGCCTCGATTTCTATTATTTGCGGTGGCACTTCGCCAGGCATCGAACCGTACATCAGCAATGCGTACACTCACAAAACGCTCAGTGGATCATTTTTTATACGTAACCCCTTTTTGGCCCAATGTTTACAGGAAAAAGGCCATAATACAGAGGATGTGTGGGCGTCCATTATTCAAAATGAGGGCTCTGTTCAGCATTTGGATATATTATCCGATTACGAGAAGTCTGTTTTTAAAACAGCCTTTGAAATTGATCAGCGTTGGTTGATTGATTTGGCGGCCGATCGGCAACCCTTTATTTGCCAGTCCCAATCGTTAAACATCTTTTTGTCCAGCACCATTCAAAAATCCGTATTGCACGACATTCATTATCGGGCTTGGAAAAAGCGTCTCAAGGGTATGTATTATGTGCGCTCTAAATCCATGCAGCGGGCAGAGAGTGTGACGTCGGCCAAAAATCTGAACATAGAGGCCCCTGCCCAAGGGGGTCCATTGAATCAAGAGTGTTTGGCCTGTCAGTAAAACGTTAATAATCATCCGGCCTGCCAGTAAGGTAAGGCCTGGCGTTTACAGGTGGGTGTCAGTGTCTGTTTCAATGTTAGGCATTTATTTGCTTTGTTTTTTTATATTGTTCAAAAAAAATAAACATTGAATAAAATATGAATCGTCATATGATTTTAATGCTGCTGCTCTGTGGTATGCCTATGATTACCACGGCTACAGATCAGGGTGCGGCAGCACCTGCGGCATCGGAACGATCATTGTCGGATTTGGTTCAGCAGGGAAAAGGGTCCGGTTGTCCTGAGGATGTAAAAGAAGAAATGGTGCGGCGTATTCAGGCTATGATCGAACTGTCCAAAGAAAATGTGGAGGCTTTGGCAGAGATGGGTTCTATCTCGTTGCATTTAAAAAATGCCGCAATGGAAAAAATCAAAGAATTATGCACGAAGATTTTGGCCAGCAACCAGTTGGGACAATTGTTGCGTGATTGTGTCAATGGTTCAGATCAGTCGTTGGCGCGAAAAAAGGTCGAATGGCTTTTCACATACTGTGATGTCAATATTACCCAAGCCAATTTGGTGGAATTGGCCCCATCCATGAAGGAATTTCAAGACCATGTTCGTGCCACCGATCCTGCTGCAAAGGCTGTAAATGACTGCTATGATCGCCATCATAACAATTATGATTTGCGCGATTATTATTCTGTGTGGCAGAAAAAACCCGTAGAGGAATTAAAAGCCGAATTGAAAATTTTGCAAGATATTGTCGAAGATCACACGGTTTATGCATCGGTAAAATTGTTTTACAACAACGTCCAAGAGGATTTGATTAATGGAATCATTTTAAAAGAACCCATTTTTTATGATGATCCCATGATGGGGTCAAAAAAGTCCAGCATCAGTGTAAAAGCAAAAAAAGCGGTTGATGCCTGGAAAAAAAAGACAGAGGCGGATGAAAAAACAGCCAAAGAGTCTGCAAAAGAGGCAGCAAGTAAAGCGCGAAAAACCTTGCCTATGATGGATTTGGTGAATGAATTCGAGAAAAAGTATAGGCAGTACGAACATGGTGATGTCGAAGCAGAATTTAAGGAACGCGAAATGTCAGAGCTGGAAAACCTGAAAAAGGATTACCAAAATAAGTCTTTTGATGATCTGAAAGCATGGCACAAATCCCTGTGTGCTGAAAAGAAAAAGTACGAAAAATCTTCTGACCCTTATGGATTGTACCGATTGCGCACCCACTGGATCAAGATGCAACAGGAGGAAGCAGAGACAGCCCTTTTGGAAAAGCTGAATGGGTTAAAACCGGAAGATTACCAGGCGCTGTATGATGATAATTATGATGATAATCTGGGGTTTTCTCTCAAGATAGACTCTGCTTTTGAAAAAAGAAAATCAGAGATCAAGGCGGATCTGGTCAAAATGTATCAAAACATATCTGATGCCGAACGGTCAAAATTGGAAAAAAAATGGGGTAAAGAACAATACAGCACAAACCTTATGAAACGCCTAATCAGTCGAGTTACATTGGAAGCATTGGAAAAAGTCAAGAAAAACCAGGCGAAAAATGCCACCTCTGGCCAGGTTGTGCTGCCATCAGAAAAGCAGCAGGGTGTCTTCAGTTTTGTTGACGAGATTCAGCAGCCCAAAAAGATACCCGAAGAGGCGCCCTTTAAGCAACAAAAAGTAGAATACAGCAAAACAACGCCGAATGCCGAATGGGACGATGATGAGAGTACCGAGACCAGCGAGGGTCCCGTTAATGGCATATCGAAGACAGCTGCTCTAAGCGGCAGATCGAAAAGTGCGACAAACAGCCGTGCAAAAAAGGGGGCTGTATCACGCCGCAGATCGAACAGGACGACAAAGAGCCGTGTCAATAAGGGGGTTTCGGCCGAATAAAAAAGGGGGGGTGCACAGAGCTGTTTTGGTGTACCATCCCGTCCACCACAAGCGCCCATAAAATGGTTCTTTTGGTGTTCCGTTGGTGCGATTACCCCCCCTTGGGTTCATTCAATGTTGCATTTTTTGTACAGATTGTCCTATAATTATATGTGGTTATAAAAAAAACACTGTTATGTTAAAAAAAATAAGTAAAAAAAATATATTAATCGCTATTGTGACTCTTGTTGCTTTTGGTGTACAGAATCAGAAGGTCGTTGCTCAGTCGACCTCTTCTACTGTTGCTTTGAACACGGATAATTTATCCTCGTTTTTGAACAAGTATTCCGGAATGAGTAATTCTGAAAGAAATGAACTGCAACAAAGCCCTGAATACAATGACATTGCCAATGCTCTTAAATCCATGACGTCCATCGATATTATGCATTTGGATCTGAAACAAATGCTGTCAGCCATGGCAAACTTTATGCGTTATGTTCCGGAAGACGATAAGTTTGCCTACTTGATTAAAGCCCTGTTTGATGGATATCACTCTATAGATACGCGCAATGTCAATCGTTTTTGGGATAAATCTAGTGCAGATAGTCTAAAAACTTCATTTAATGCGATGAGAGATTTGATGAACGATAGTCATACTTATTCTAGAGTTTATCTGTTTTATAATTCGCTTTATAAACACTTAATGAATTTTATTGTTGAATATAAAGACGGTGCTGAATTTGCATTGGCAGCCATTAAAGATGGCCATTTTTATAATTTTGAGCTTTCCACTAATGCAAAATCCAAGATCAAAGATTTTGAAACAAGAGCAGAAAATAATGCTGCAGAGGCGTTTAGGAAAGCCACCATGGAGGATTTAGCTGAACAATATAGAACATTAACATTATCTGGAAGACTATATACTGAGCAGCAATGGTCACAGAGAGAAAAAATAAAATCTATTTTTAATGAAAGATTAAGTGAAGAAAAAGCAAAGCTGGGTCAGATTTACGGGGAAAAAACTTTTGAAGCGTTGATGACGTTGCAAGATGGGCTGTATAAAAAAGATCTACATGATCAATATGGGGCCAACGATTTACATAGGAAATGGTTAGAGGCGCAGCGTGAAGTCGTAGAAGACACTCTGTTGAAAGATCTGTTATCGAACCCAGAAATGGTGGGCGAATTGGTTAGAAGAACCAGTTTTTATAGACGTTCTGATTTTCGCGATAAATTAACTAATTTTCTTACAACCAACGATTCAAAATTGCTAGATTATTATAAAAAAAAATATAAAGAAAAGCAGTTAGATGTTTTAGAAGATTTTTCTGCTGCAAAAAGCCCAGATGCTAATCCTCCGATTAACATACATAGACAAAATGCTAATCTTCTGATTAACAGAGATGGACAAAATGATGGACAAAATGCTGACCGTACTGAAAAGAATGAAAAATTAAGGATGGCGCTGCTGATGATTTTACCAAATAATTTTCATCAGAAAGTTGATTTCTTGTTTAATGACATTAAAAGTGGGAATCGCGGTCATGGCACCAACGCTAAAACAGCACGCCGGCTCAAAGAAGCGCTGTTTGAAGGACTGTTAAAGCTGAAACACTCTCTCGTGTCCAATCACGTGAAAAATGAAACGAAATACAGTATTTTAAGACAGTTTAACCAGTTGGCGTTTCAAGAGGGCTCTCCGCAAGACAGTCACGAAGAAAGAATTCTTGATCAATTGAGTATGGATTTAAGGGTTGCTCAGCTGATGAGATTTCATAACGCTTTGTCTGATATGGTTGCCGATGATGATGAACTGGCAGAAGAGATGCAAGCACCAGGCGAGAGATTGGAGCAAGCCATAGAAGAGGCTTTTAATCAGCCACTCAGTAAGGATCTAAAAAAACAAATTCTGCTAGAAACTTTTCACAGCATTGGTAGTTTTATCAATTTCTTTAGCGATGATGATGTCATTGATGATGATGTATTCAATACGATGAAAAATATGACTAAACAAGCAAAGCTGACGCCTGATCTCATTAAAAAGAATCTGGATATTTCGGGTATGAATAAGAAAGAAGAGGATTATCGGGCCATTATGACATTTACAAAACGTTTGGGTCTTAGTAGCAAAAAAATGGATAATCAAAAAGTTAATTTTGTTAAAAAGACAAAGAATAAAGCCTTCTATTCTGATGAAACAACACCGGATGCATAAGGGATCAGCGTGCTCCTTTTGCTTTGGCAAGAGGGGAAACGCGTTCATATCATGCTAACGGTTCATCCCTGTGGTTTTGGAATAGGTGAATTTTATGTCACGGGCCTGTGCTTTTCCCTGAATCTCTTTTTCAAGAGGGAAAGGCCCCGCTTTAAGATGCAGAATAATGAAACGAAGGGTGGGATGGGTAGGATGGGATTTCTCATTCGATATCGTGGGGTGTGCTGGCGAAAACACACCTCGTATTTCCCCATTGGTGGCATTGAATGGGGGAAGGGGGCCGATTGATTCAACACACCTCTGCTGGGTTTATACCTCTTGTCAGCGGGTGTTTCAGAACGTGATGATCCCAAACAGCTATGGTACAAGGTGACGGGCAAACTTTGGAATGAATGGAAAATAAAGATCCATTCATCCGGGCACCCCCCGCATCACCCCAGAAACCAAAAACCGATTAATTCTTTGTCAAATGGTTTGAAACGATTTTGTCTATATCCATATTTGGTGTCCCCAAAACATGCATTGTCCAATCCGCATCAGATCCTGTCTGTTCCGCACCACTGTTTTCTGTCTGTGACCGAGAAGTTTGGATATTCGAAGAATTTTGGGATAATTTTTCTTGGGTGGATGGGGGTTTTTGTTGGATGTTCCTAAGGTCAGAAGAGACATATTTTTCCTTCTTTTTCAAAAAAATCGCCCATGGCACTTGGGTCAAACCCAGGGCTTCTTGATCAGCGGATCGACTGTAAAAGACAGTCTTGTGAAGCGTTTCATTCTTTTTTGCCGATTGAATTTTTCCACGTTCTGCAGGCGACGTCGCACTGTTTAAGGTTAAAATTTCCAATGCATCCAATGCTTTGTTTAACGGATTCATCCAATCGTGGGTCACATACAGACGATGCATGATGTCAGGTACAGGTTTTTTTCCCAAAGACCAGACCATTGCTGAACCCTGAAGGCTGATGGGGTCTGTGGGGTAATCTCTTAAAATAAGGGCAAAGTCTCTTTTTTCGTTTGCCCGTTTTTTTAACGACAACAGGGGGCCTTGATGCAATCGGCTGCACAAAGGACACGTTAACGCTGTCCACATGATCAAAACCACCCGTGCTGTTTTTGGGTTGCCATAGACCAGGCAATAGGGCACAGATTCTACGCGATTGTTGATATAGGTCGAAACCAAATGCTGGATGGCCTTGTGATTTGATTTTGATGGTCCAGCTGATTGTTTAGAATCAGACTCGGTGGACGTGTGTGCAACAGAACCAGAAGAAGAGGAGGGTGTGCTGTTGTCTGTTGATGCCATGCACCCCGTCACAATCGTTACCCCCAGCACAAGGGCGCTGTATGGTTTTTGGACCAGAGAAAAGAGGTGTGTTATGGGCAAAGGAAACAGGGGTGGGGCGTTGCGTTGGGGTCTCATCGCTCTGTTTGATATCTTTTTTCAAAAATAATATCCCAAAACACGTCAAAAAACCATGATGCACCGCGTTACGGGCTTTGGCCCTCATCCCCTGTTGTGTGACAAACCAGCCGATTTTTATCAGGAAAGAGGCCCATGGCACAGGTCTTATGACGAAGCTCACAATGCGTGTCTTATGACGCCACAGCAGACACCCCGTCGTGCTGATCGGTCATGAATTCTTCTTGGGATCCGATACGGTGAATGATGGCTCCACAATTTTGCAGCTTACGCTCCAGCACCTCGTATCCTCTGTCCAGATGATAAATGCGATGAATGGTGGTTTCCCCGTGGGCAACAAGAGCCGCCAACACTAATCCAACAGAGGCTCGTAAATCCGTGGCCATCACGTGGGCGCCCGTTAAATGGGGTTTTCCCTGAATCGTGGCGCAATGGTGATCCAATGTAATGGATGCACCCATGCGTGCCAATTCTGCCACATGCATAAATCGATTTTCCCAAATGTTTTCCACGATGGTGGACTCTCCATCGGCCAGTGCCGCCAATGTCATAAATTGAGCCTGTAAATCCGTGGGAAATCCGGGGTACGGTGCAGTGGATAAATGAAAGGGCTGGGGGCGATCATGGCCTTGGATGCGAATGCGGTTATGGCCTAATTCGGTAATGGTGGATCCAGACTGCTCTAAGCACTCTACCACGTGGGGCAGCAGTGCCAGGTCCCCGCCCTCGATGATCAAGTCACCACGGGTTAAGGCAGCCGCCACCATATACGTCCCCATTTCAATGCGATCAGGCAGCACAGCATGCTGGGTTCCGGATAAAGCATCCACCCCTTGGATATGCAGCGTAGACGTCCCTTTGCCCTCTATTTTTGCCCCCATTTTTTGTAAACAGGTGATCACATCTGTAATTTCTGGCTCGATGGCCACATTGTCTAAACGGCTTTCTCCTTTGGCCAAAACAGCAGCAAAGATAACGTTCTGACTGCCTGTTACGGTGGGCTTTGGAAAAGTATAATGCCCCCCCGGCAAACGGCCACTGGGAGCCTTGGCAATAATATCCCCATTGGACGTATCAATCAGGGCCCCCAGAGCCTTAAATCCTTCTAGGTGGTAATTAATGGGGCGCACACCTATGACGCATCCACCGGGTAAAGATACTTGCCCCAAACCAAAACGCCCCAACATGGCCCCCAATACCAAAAAAGAGGCACGCATTTTACGCACATCGTCATAAGAGGCTTGCAGCGATGTGGTGTGATGGGTTTGCAGCACAAAACGTTTAGAGAAATGCTGTACCGATGTTCCAATGCCCTCTAAAATATGGCGCATGCTGTGAGTATCGGTGACGTTTGGAATGCCTTCTAGTACCAACGGTTCGTCCGTAAGAAGCCCTAAAACCATTAGGGGGAGAGCCGCATTTTTAGCACCACTGATGGGGATGCTGCCTTTTAATGACTGTCCACCCAAGATTTTAATACTTTCCATGAATCCTACGCATTGATTTTTTTCAATATCCCCATACTGACATATTTACCCTTCTTTTGTAAACAAGCGGGGTCGTTTATTTGTAAGAATAGATCTTGTTGAAAACTGTTATAAATAGATGGCTTTTTGTTTTTGAATGTATTGCGGTTTTTTTTAATGATCAAAATCAAAAAAAGAGACAGTGTTCTGCTAAGGGTTTTTTGTCACAGATCACAGGGCAAAATAAGTACCTACAGGGTGTTGATCCAGACGCACAGTACAGGCAAAATAAACATAAAGTATACCAGAGGCTGGATCAGCATGTCAGAACGTCTGTTGTATCAAATGCCTTTTTGTCCCTTTTCCAGAAAAATTGCCTTTGGCCTGTTGGAAAAAGGGGTGCCCGTTACACCAGTGATGGAGCGCACCTGGAAACCATCACCCCTTTTGCTCCAATTAAACCCGTCGGCAGAGCTGCCTGTGTTTCAAGATGGCCTGTCGATTTGTTGGAATGATTACACCGCCTGTGAATACATCGAAGATGTGTATGCCACCCCTCAATTAATGGGGGTCGAATCCTTTGATCGTCTGGAAGCACGCAAAATTATGTCGTGGTTTGATCGTATTTTTTATCACGATGTGTATATGACTTTGTTTTACGAGCGTGCATTAAAACGAGCCATTGCCCAATCCGGTCCCGATACCAGCGTTTTAAAAACAGGCCGATCCATGTTGCGTAAACATATGGTGTATATCAGTACATTGGCCGATCGGTATTCCTATATTGCGGGCAGTACGTTTTCATGGGCGGATATTACGGTGGCATCGCATGTATCGTGCATCGATTATTTAGGGGAAATAGTATGGGATGATTTTCCTATAGCCCAAGAATGGTATTTGAAAATCAAATCCAGACCCGCTTTTCGAAGCTTTTTAATGCAAACCTTTCCCGGATTGGCGCCTGTTCCCCACTATTCATTGTTGGATTTTTAGCACAAATCTCTCTGGGTGAGGTCTTATCGCCAAAAAATCTAGGGATACCTTTACGGGATGGATACCAACCTGCTTTACGGGATGGATGCCGATGTGGTTTGGTTGTGACGGCTGCTGCGCTGCTGGTTGGCATAAATCTTGTCTTGAAATGACAAAATTTGATCCGTGATTTTACTGATTTCTTGATACCCTGGATTGGATTTGCCTTGATTATTGCGTTGATCCATCACCGTTAAGCCATAGGCAAACAATTCGCGAAAGATCACCCGTTCCCCCACACTGTGGGCCATTTGAAAACCAATGCGTTGGGACAGGGCGTTTAAAATTTTATCCAATTGGACTTGGTTACGAGAACTGAGGCTGTGCATGCGATTGCGTACGATAATCCATTCCAGGGTGCCAGACTCCTCCACGACCTTGCGCATACGCTGCTCCCAGACCAAATGGGCATAATGGCTAAGCGGCAATTGACCAGGTTTGGCCGTTTCTTTGACATTGACCAATAAATCCAAATCGATGGCGCTGTCATTCATGGGGGTGATTAAAATATCGGCCAACGAGTGGGCATATCGGGACAGGACAGAATCGTAACCCGCCGTATCAATAATAAGGACGTCCCACGTGTCGCGCTGATCTTTTAACAGGCGCAGATGCTCTGTCATGGCTTCTGGGGTGTCATGACGCGGAGAAAAGCGCTTGGTATGCAAAGGCATAGGAATCGTTCGTTCATTGCGTTTTTGAAATTCCATTCGATTTTCCCAATACCGGGATAGGGTGCCTTGATCACAATCGCAATCCATACAGATCACACGTTTTTCTCTGTACAGCAAATCCACCGTGATATGGACGGCAAGCGTGGATTTTCCCGTACCCCCCTTGGTATTTCCGAAAACAATAATCATTGGGATTCTTTTTTGTAAAGGGTGTAACCGGCTGTCATAATCACCAAGCTGATAATACCTGTAATGCACGTGGCCAGCGCATTGATTTCTGGGGTGTATCCCACCTTGATTTTGGAAAAAATCATCAGGGGTAAAGTGGTAATGCCGGGACCAGAGGTAAAGCTGGCTAGAATTAAATCATCAAAAGAAATGATGTACGCAATCAACCAACTGGCAATGATGGATGGAATAATGATGGGCAATTGAATCAAAAAGAATACTTTTGCAGGCCGAGCCCCCAAATCCAGTGCAGCCTCGCTGAGCGTGGGGTCCAGATGCAATAATCGCGCCCGCACAATGGCTGTAACATAG
>VGCF01000027.1 GCA_016870135.1 Alphaproteobacteria bacterium | reverse complement strand
CTGCGCAATACGGTGGGGGATGTGCCAGGAGACTCTCGCTCTAAATGCCAATAGGCTGTTTGATCCGGCTCCAGTAAATCTAACTGATGTTGGGCAAAATACCCAATTTTCAGTTTTGGACTGCGCGTATACTGGCCTGACACCATTTGCAATTGTCCAGACAAGGTTTTGATCAACGTGGATTTTCCCGCACCATTGGCCCCCAACAGACCGATGCGATCTTTTGGTCCGATCTGTAAGGTTAAATTCCTCAATATGGCCTTATCCGTATATCCCAAAAATCCATCTTTAAAATGGGCCACAGGATTGGGGCAGTTTTCAGCGGCAGGCATACGAAATTCAAAACGGGTTTGGTTTGGAATTTTGGATAACACTTCCATCTTTTCCAACATTTTTAATCGCGATTGGGCTTGTTTTGCCTTACTGGCCTTGGCACGAAAACGATCTACAAAGGATTGCAAGTGATCGCGTTTTTGTTCTTGCTTTTCCACCATTTTTTGATGCGACTGGATTTTTTCCGCACGCCATACCATAAAGTCAGAATAATTTCCCTTGTGGGATTCGAATTTCTTTTGATTCAACCACACAATTTTTTGAACCACATTGTCCAGAAATACGCTGTCGTGAGAAATGATGATCAGTGTGCCAGAAAAGCGTTGCAACCAGCGTTCCAGCCACACAATGGCATCCAAATCCAAATGGTTGGTCGGTTCATCCAACAGCATCAATTCGCACGGTTTCATCAAGGCACGCGCCAAATTCAGACGCATTTGCCAGCCGCCAGAAAAGGATTGGGTCTCCCAGTTTTGTTGTAAGGCAGAAAAGCCCAGACCATGCAACAGTTCAGCCGCCCGAGCAGGAGCACTGTACCCATCAATGGTCGCCAATCGGTCGTGCAATGCCACAATTTCAGACGTTTTTTCCTCTTGTTCCGCCACAGTCAACTGGTTTTGAATGGATGCCCATTCCTCATCACCAGATAATACAAAATCAATGGCTGTTGTATTACTTTGTTCTAATTCTTGGGCCACAGAGGATATACGCCATTGCTTGGATACGATGACGTCGCCGGCATCTTCTTTTAATTCTTTGCGCAACAGGGACAATAATGTGGATTTTCCAGAACCATTGGCACCAATCAACCCCACTTTTTCCCCGGGGTGAATGGATAAATGGGCCTGATTCAACAGTGTTTTGGCCCCACGATTCAGAGAAACGCCTTTAAGTTCGATCATTTTGTCTTTGGTTGAAAAAGCGCGGATGGGGTGGGATTCGAACCCACGAAACGCTTGCACGTTTGCCGGTTTTCAAGACCGGTGCTTTTAACCACTCAGCCACCCATCCAATGGTTTTCATTATAAGACAGTGACTGTCAAAAATCTATCCCCAAAAACCATTCTATGGGCGTTTTTGATCAAATCCGTTATTGTGCAGTCATTTTTTCAAAAAATTGATATACATATTGGGTGCGTTGCGCTAATCCCTGAACGCCACCGTTGATGCAAAAAGTCATGTGTTTAATGATGTCTGGGCGTACACCTTGATCACACAAAGGCCACAAGGATTGATCCTGAAAAAAAAAGAGAGCAGAAACCAACGGATAGGTTGTTGCCACGGCATCGGGGTCAAGGACACAATCGTATCCGATAAATTGGCTGAATCGGGTGTAATGGTGGCGGCCTGTTAATTGCAAATATCCGCGGCCACGAAAACGAAACCCATCACCTGACGCTTCGTCTCCATTACCCATGCGCCCTGCATACACCCTAGAGGCAATCTCTTTGTCACATTTGGCGTATTGTTGTGCCACGGTGTTGTTAGGAAAATATTTGGGGAACACGGTTTTCAAACGCCGAGCAGAATAATTTAGATTTTCATACCTATGGTTAAAATGATCCGATTCATGGGCGCACTGACCTAGAAAATGGGCCAAACGACCCACCAACAATAGAGAGTCGATGGATTGATGGGGGGGGGCCCACACTTTTGTGTAATGGGCCAAATCGGATAAAATCTGATCCGGAACCATGCCGACCAGTCTGTGCAAAATACTGAAAATAGATAGAGTATAGGACATTTCAATAAATTAATAGAGCAACGTCTTTTTTATAGAATATCAAAACAGGATAGAAAAAATCCAATTTTTATTGAAAAAATACATGTGCAACCTGGGTAATACCCGCTGATGAAGCGCAGTCTGGGCAATACCCGCCGGCCACCTGGGAAAGATCAAAAAACGGTAAACATCATATGAAACACCATCAACCCTTGGGTTAGGCAAAACAGAGATTGACTGATGGGTGGGACTTGGCACCCCTAAGGATATCAGCGTTGGGTTTTTCCGATTTGAAGGCCTTTTTGTAAAGCAATGGCGCCAGCCACCGACGCATTCAGGGTGGAAAAAGCGCCGGCCGACGAAATGGATACCAGGGCATCACAGCATTGTCGCGTCAGACGACGTAATCCAACACCTTCGGAACCAATCACCAACGCCAGTGGCCATAAATCGAGATTTTCCAAGGGAATAGCCCCCTCTTCGGCCAGACCAACGCAGAAAAATCCTCTCGTCTTCAGGGTTTCCATGGCACGCACCAAATTGCTGACACTGATACACGGGATTAATTCGCTGGCACCACAAGCTGTTTTAGACACTACTCCGTCTAAAGGGGGGCAGTTGTTTTTGGTCACAATCAAGGCAGAGGCCCCAAATACAGCAGCACTGCGCCACAAAGCACCCACATTATGGGGGTCCACAATGCCGTCCAATATTAAAACCATGCCTTTTTTCGGATCCAATTCCCCGACATCGGGTGTATTTAATGGACTGGTGCGTACGGCCACACCTTGGTGTACCGCGCCACGCGGCAGCCATTGGACCAATTGATCGGTCGTGACCACACGAATGGGGCACCGTTGGGTATTGAATAGGGGTTCTGGATGTGTGCTGGTGGTATAAAGGCACTCTATATGACGGTCAGGATTGTGCAGAACTGCCTGAACAACATGCTTGCCCCACAATAAAACAGAGGGATTGTTTTTTGACTTTGATTGATTCATGGCGGATTTTTTATCATTGAATGGATGAGGGGTTGGGCCAAATGGTGCTAGAGAGAATCCATCCATATAAATGATTCTTGGGTTCCACCACATAGATCCATTGTTCATCCGCGTGTTGAATATACCGTACAATTGCTCCTTTTTTCAATAGAGCTTTTGGGGGGCTGCCTTTCCGATCTTTGCTGTACAACGGGGTGTCTTTTGTGATCAGCAGGGTCGTTTTGAACCGCAACATGGCGCCTTTTACCCAGCCCAATTCCCCTGTAAAATCTTTGATATAATACCAATTGCTGTACTTTTTTAATACTACAACAGGCCAATCGGGTGATTCATAAAACCACACCACATCGTGATCCGAACCTGGACCAGATCGCCAATTGACCTTGCTACCCAAACACGCGTATCGAGAATGGCCGTGTTGGGATTGTCGAAGGGGTTTAATCAATGGGGGGTGTGGTTTTGGGGCAACGATGCGTGAGACCATTTTTGCAGAGGTGGGGCGGTGCTTGACGATTCTGGCATCGGCGCGAGCTTGCTTGATCAGGGGGCATAACGTCTTTTTTTGGGCCGAGTGGGTAGTGGTGACGAATAAACCAGACAGAACAGACATTTTCAGAATTGACCAGGTTGGTTTTTTGTAAAAATGAAGCAAAATCAAGGGATTCATTGAAAAAATTAATGGGCTGGGGTTTTCAGATGAGTATAGTATAAGTTTTTTGGTTGGGGAAAACAAACCACGGTGGTGTTTGTGGTGGTTTTGTCGGTCTGACACTATTGACTTTGCGTGATAAAACGCGTGTAGTAAAATCAATCTTTTTTGATCAATAGGTAAAATGTCCACAGAAAAAAAACCTGTAATGGTGGCATTGTCTCAGTCCGAAACATTGCAAAATTTAAAGCAAGCTTTTGCAGGTGAATCTCAGGCCAATCGACGGTATATGTATTTTGCAACCAAGGCCGATATCGAGGGGAAAAGCGATATTGCCGAATTATTTCGATCCACCGCAGAGGGTGAAACAGGTCATGCCCATGGACATATGGATTTTTTGGCTTTTGTGGGTGACCCTGTCACGGATTGCCCCATTGGAACAAGCGAAGAAAATCTGATGTCGGCCATTCATGGTGAAACCCACGAATATACGGATATGTATCCTCATATGGCACGAAAAGCCAGGGAAGAGGGGTTTGAAGAAATTGCCGAATGGTTTGAAACATTGGCCAAAGCCGAACGATCTCATGCCAAACGATTTGAACGTGCTCTGGACGCATTGCGTGCTGGCCAGGATCATGACAACACAGCAGGCTGACCGATTAATGTATCTGTCATCAGGAAAAAACGCTCATGGTTCGTGAAAAAATCTTTAATTTACGCAAGAAAAAAAAGCCATCATCCAATCAATGGTTGTTGCGACACATGAACGATCCTTATGTGCACAAAGCCCAAGCCAAAGGGTACCGATGCCGGTCCGTGTTTAAACTGGAAGAAATCGATAAAAAGTTTCGTATTTTAAAACCAGGCATGCATGTGCTGGATTTGGGGTGTGCTCCAGGGGGGTGGTGCCAATGGACATTGCCGCTGATTGGTAAAAAAGGATTTTTGATGGGGATTGATTTATTACAGATGGACCCTCTGCCCGGTATGGAATTTATCCGTGGCGATATTACGGAACCCGTCACCCAGCACGCCATGGCGCAGGCCATTATGGCGCGATGTATGTCAAAAAACAACGACGCGGCTTTGTTGCCTGAATCGGCACCCCATGAAACCAGGGAGTCCGAATCTGTTCGATTGTTTGATGTAATCCTTAGTGATATGGCGCCATCGCTGACAGGGCATGCGCCCACAGATCGGGTGCAAATGGATGGTTTGTTGTCAGTGGTTTGGCAGGTAGCCCAAACGTGGCTGGCACCAGGCGGAGCCCTGATCGTCAAGGTGTATCATGGGGATATGATGTCGGTGGTTAGCGGGTCTTTTTCCTTAAAGAAATACATGAAACCGGATTCTAGTCGTCCAGAATCCAGAGAGATTTATATGGTGGCCACAGGCTTTAAAGGAGGAACGCGACATGGGCCGCTTTAATTCGAACTATCCATCGCTGGTGACCCAGTTGCCCCATAAACCATCAACACGGTTGTGGAAAAAATGGGCTTTTTTGCTGCTGGTATCGTCTGTTTTTGTATGTGTGGATCAGTCCATAAAATGGTTGGTTCGGCAACATGTTGCATTGGGTGAATTGCGCACGGTCACTTCTTTTTTAGATTGGACCCATGTGTGGAACCGAGGCATCAGTTTTGGATTTTTTGAATGCTATTCCTTGATCCAGAGGAGTATTTTGTGTTTTTTTGTGCTCATCTTTATTGGATTTTTACTCCTCTTGTGGTCCCAAGCCGTTACCACTAGACAACGCTGGGGCAGTATGTTGATGATTTCAGGGGCGCTGAGCAATGGCATTGACCGCGTCATTCATCAGGGGGTTTTTGATTTTATTCGTATTCACTATGCTTCTTGGGACTTTCCTGTCTTTAATGTTGCTGATATGCTGATTACCATGGGTTTCCTAGCTTTGTTGAGTGAGCATTTTCAATGGGACGCATTGGGATTTCTAAAAAAACGGCGCTAGGTTTGAGCATATTTCTTTGCGGGTGTAGTGATTTAAAGACAAATTTGGGGCTAGAAAAAAAGCCCCCAGATGCTTTTTTAATTTATTTGCCCCAACAGGGTTTACTCATTCCTCCGGAATTGGGGTTGCCTATACCTAAAGATAGTGTTTTGAATAAAAATGATTATTTGAACGATGCGGATCAGGTGATCTTGCGTCGCATTCAAACATCACCCTAGGTTCTGGTATATGGGATTTGATGAAAAATCGTGATTTATTTCAGCAAGATCTTAGTTTATTGGTCAAATCTGGGCTATGCAGCCGTAAAGAGTATGCCATTGGTTATGCCCGTGCTGTGCACGCCCTGAGACGGATAAAGATCAGAGCTGATCGTGGAGAAATACCCTTTTTGCGTGGGCCCTTTTTACCTTTGACTGACTTGTCGTTGGTTCAGGAAAATTTCAAGGGTATGCGTATGATTTTGGTGGTGGGCAGCCCTGCCAATATTGTGGGATTGCGTGCATTGTCAGGCATTATGCAATCGTGGATTTGGGTGGATGGCGCCAGACCTCGTTTGTGTTTTTTGGACGACTTGGATCCAGAAGTGTTTTGGGAATTAATGTCCATTGCCAACCCCATGACCACAGGTGTCATCGTTTTATCCGAATCCGGGGAAAGTGACCCTGTACTGTTACAATTGATGCGTTGTTTGGAATATTGGCACGGCATGATCGATCAAGAGCATTTGGCTAAGCATTTTGTGGTGGTGACATCGCAAACCTCTAGTCGATTGATGCGCATGGTGGATCGATGGAAATTGTCGTGGTGGAAATACCCCCTTGTGGCCTTTCCTCAATTGGGATGTTTTTCTCCACCATTGTTGGCCCCATTGGGTCTGGCTGGTTTTGATCGTGCGCGCTTTAATATGGGCAGCGGAACAACGTGTGCCCAGTTTTTCCAAGGACAATTAAAGGCACCATTAGAAATGGCGGCCGTTGTCTTTGCCGGACACAAAGCCCAAGCGCTGGATACCCAACGTATGTGGGGGCAGGGCAGTATTTTTCACCCCATGACATCTTGGATGCAACAAGTCAGCACACGATTAAATAAGAGCTCTCCTTATCGGTATTTTTCCAATCTAGAGCCTATGAATTCGTGCACGTTAACCACGTTGTTTTTCGAGCGTCATGTGGCCAGAGAACGTCTGGTTCCCGATTTTTGGAAAGATATTCCTGCATTAAAAACGCTGGCTCAAACGCCCATGTTGCACTGGGTAAAAGAAGAGCACGAACGGTTGTGTCAAGCCCAAGTTCAATCAGGTCATTTTTTACGCTGTATCAATGTCCACAGTTTAAACGAGGAAACATTGGGGGCGCTGTTCATGAACCATGTTTTGGAAACGTTATTGATTGACACCATGTACGATGATGCCCTGGATCCGTATTCCGTGGCATAAAAAGCCGCGGGATAGTGGTGATAAAGGATTGCCTTGACGTAGTTCTTAAACTTTTTCTGTGGCATAATGGGGGAAAAGTGTAGTTTATAAAGTTATGTTTCAAAAACTTTTGCGATTTTTTCATGATCCACAACGCAATAACCAACGTATTTTGCGACATATGAACGGATTGGTGCGTGCCATCAACGCCATGGAACCACAGTATATGGCGCTGTCAGATCAAGAATTGTCTGAAAAAACAGCAGAGTTTAAACAGGCTCTGGCTGAGGGAAAGCCCTTGGACAGCTTGTTGGTTCCAGCCTTTGCCACGGTCAGAGAAGCATCACGCCGCGTATTGGGCATGAGGCCTTTTGATGTACAGATGTACGGTGGTATGGCTTTGCACCAAGGCATGATTGCGGAAATGAAAACGGGGGAAGGTAAAACTCTGGTGGGAACCTTGCCCGTCTATTTGAACGCATTGACTGGAAAAGGGGTGCATGTGGTCACGGTCAATGATTATTTGGCCCAGAGAGACTCTTCTGTGATGCGTCCATTGTATGAATTTTTAGGCCTATCTGTGGGCTGTATCGTCCAAGACTTGAGTCATTCCCAACGACGCGCGGCGTATCATTGCGATATTACTTATGGAACGAACAATGAATTTGGTTTTGATTATTTAAAAGACAACATGAAATTTTCACCTGATGAAATGTGTCAACGTGGGTTTTCCTATGCCATTGTGGATGAGGTGGATAGCATTTTGATTGACGAAGCCAGAACCCCATTGATTATTTCTGGTCCAGCCGATGATGCATCTCATTTGTACGATCATATCAACCAGATCATTGTGCGACTGCGGGCGGAACATTACGAGATTGATGAAAAGAACAAGAGCGTAGCCTTTACCGATGCGGGATATATCGAGGTGGAACGCATGACCAAAGAGGCGGGTTTAGTCGTCGGTAAAGACCTGTTTCAAAGCGAAAACTTGATGGTTGTGCATCACTTGAATCAATCTTTGAAAGCGCATAAAAATTTTCAAAAAGATGTGGATTATATCGTCAAAGATGAAAAAGTGGTGTTGATTGATGAATTTACAGGCCGTATGATGAAGGGACGCAGATATTCCGATGGATTACACCAGGCCATCGAGGCCAAAGAGGGAGTGGAAATAGAGGTAGAAAACCAAACTTTGGCATCCATTACCTTTCAAAACTTTTTTCGCATGTATGATAAATTGTCAGGCATGACAGGAACAGGAGAGACCGAAGCCGTAGAATTCCAAGATATTTACAAGCTGCCCGTGTTAAGCATTCCCACCAATGTGCCCGTGGCGCGTCAGGATTTGGATGATGAAATTTTCAGGACTTTTGACCAAAAATTACAGCTTATTTTGCGACAAATCAAAGAATGTTATGATCGCAAACAACCCGTGTTGGTGGGAACATTAAGCATTGAAAAGTCAGAGATTTTTTCCGACGCATTGAAAAAGCTGAACATCCCGTTTCATGTTCTGAATGCGCGACATCATGAACAAGAGGCCAAAATCATTGCCCAAGCCGGTGCGCCTGGTGCCATTACCATTGCCACAAATATGGCAGGACGTGGAACGGATATCAAGTTGGGGGGCAACCTGGAGGTCATGTTGGCCGATGCGTTGCATGGCATAGAAGACGAAGACCAGCGTGCAGAAATCGAGGCATCGGTGCGTCAAAAACATGCCCAGCAAGAAGCCTTGGTCAGATCCGCTGGCGGATTGTTTGTATTGGGGACAGAGCGCAATGAAAATCGTCGCATTGACAACCAGTTGCGTGGCCGATCGGGACGACAGGGTGACCCAGGTGCATCCAAATTTTTCATCAGTTTGCAAGACGATTTGATGCGTATTTTTGGTCCAAATTTGAAAGTGATGGATTATTCCTGGCGCAAAACAGACCAATCATCGCAATCGGATAATGAGGCCATTGCGCACCCCTGGTTGACCCGATCCATTGAAAAAGCCCAACAACGGGTAGAGGCTCAACATTTTGATACGCGAAAGCATTTGTTGAAATATGCCGATGTGTTGAATGCCCAAAGAACAGCTGTTTATGATGAACGTCGTACGTTGATGCACGCAGAGGATGTCCATGATCGTGTTATGAATATTGTTGAATGCGTCATCCAGGATGTGGTTCGGGCGGCATTGGATCAAAAAAAGGCCGCTGATCAGTGGAACTGGGATTTTTTGACCCAAGAAATCCAGACCATTTTTGGTTTAACTTTGGATTTTGATGACCACGCTAAGACGTCTGCCCACAATGCTGTCAGTAAAATTCAGGCCGCTGTTCATGAAAAAATGGCGGGATTTGAGGAACAGTGGGGTACAGAAATGCGTATGCGCATGGAAAAAAGCTTGATGTTAAAGATATTGGATCAAACGTGGATTGCCCACTTGAATGCCATGGACCATTTGCGCAGCGGCATTCATTTGCAGGCGTATGGCCAAAAAGATCCGTTGAACGAGTATCGACACGAAGCATTTGTGATGTTCAAGAGCATGAAAAACCAATGGTATCGCAACTTTTTAACCATGTATTTCCAAGCCAATCCCGACCATGTCGATGCCTATGAGGATGAAGACGAGGATATGGAGGTTTTGCTGAAAAAGTGGTCATATCAACATGAATCTGGCGCGCAAGAGGACGAATCAGAGGGAGCAGAGCAGCTTATTGATTATCGCAAAATATTAGATGAATTGTTGTCTCAAGATGATGGGGATTTTGAACCAAAAGATTGGGAAGGCATGTGGTCGGATGACCAAAAACCAAAAGGTAAAAAAGACAGAGGTCCAAAAGGTTCTGGTCAACACAGTGCGGTTAAAAAGGGTCAAGCTGTAAAATCGGTCGAGAAAAAAACAGAGGAAAGATCGGGTGGTAAACTGGCAGCGAATGGACAACGTTCTGGTGGTGCAGCAGGCCCCAAGTCTGGCGCAGTGGGTGAAAAATCTGGCGCACGATCTGGTGCAAGGCCCGGTGCATCAGCCTCTGCTAGGGAAAAAGCAACGGTCAAGTCCAGTACTGGCATGAAAACGGGGATGCCATCGTCTAATTTGGGACGATCTGGAGCACGGGGGGGTATGGTTCAAGATTTTAGGGACGAAGATTGGGGTATGATTAGTCAAGAGCAGGCCCTGGTGAAAAAAGTAAAGCCCATCAAGCGCCGTGCACCATCAAAACGGGGGCCATATATTCCCAAAACCGTTGATCCCCATCTGGTGGAGCGCACGGAAAGGCAGACCTCTCAGCGTGCAGGTTACAGAAATAAAGGTCATTCTGAAGCACAAGCGCACGATGCTGGCCATGATCAGGGGAGAATCAGGGATTCCGCTGGATCTGGATTGAAAGGGCCCATGACCCGACGTGAGGGGAATGCTGCGCGTGGCCGTTCTGGTGATTCATTGGCAGAGCAATTTTACATGGCCCGTATGACGGAACAACGAGAAAAGTCTGCGGGCTCCTCGCGCGCTGTCACGCGAAGTCTCGGGGGAAAGAACGAGCATAGTCTCGGGGGAAAGAACGAGCATAGTCTCGGGGGAAAGAACGAGCATAGTCTCGGGGGAAAGAACGAGCATAGTCTCGGGGGAAAGAACGAG
>VGCF01000026.1 GCA_016870135.1 Alphaproteobacteria bacterium | reverse complement strand
AATTAAACAATACTATATTTTAGTTTTTTAATACTGCTTAACTTCTGTGTTCAAAATATGTATTGAAGTGCGAGTTTTTTTTATATATAATGAACTCGTATGGAATTTTTTTAAAGGAAACAAAATGAAGAACAATCTGTGGGCCAAAATTTTTTTTGGCTTTTTCGCCTGTATAAGCCTAACCAGTGTTAGGGGTATTGAACAGGATGATGTCGCCCCTATAAGAGGAACCAGTGAGGATGTTGAAGCGGATAAGAAGAAGTGGCTAGAAAATTGGCCATGGAAAAAACACGCTTTTTACTTCCATCCAGATAGCCGCGAAAAAATCGAACAACCCGAGGCTGTAGAGTTTGGAGCGCAAAAAGTGCTTAATATTTTTCCAAATCATACCAGTCACCAACTGATCCGTTTAAGGGAAGCAATCAATAAGCACCCTGATTTTACGGATAATGGAACATTTTCTTCTATTGCAAAAGCAATAGAGCAAAGAAAAGCAATAGAGCAAAGACAAAGTGAAGAAAGAGAAAGGGGAACACGTAATCATCCAGAGCGTCGGTATGGAGAAGTCGAGACCAATCAGCGCTCAGAACAGCGCTCAGAACAGCGGTCAGAACAACAGAGCTCAGAACAACAGCGCTCAGAACAACAGAGCTCAGAACAGCGGTCAGAACAGCGCTCAGAACAGCGGTCAGAAACACCTGCTCCTGGACCAGCATTCACCAACAATAATATTGATTTAAATTCACAACAGATGGAGATCAAAAACACTTTGTTTGGTGATCTGATTGAAGGTAAAGAATCTGGTCATCTTATGGAAAGAGAAGGCGAGACCAATCAGAGGAAACCCCTTGACAACGATAAGATTAGCGAACAAATCATCAATCATCTGAAGGGTCAAAATCACGCCCTTAATGCTGTTTCGGGTGGTTATATAACGGAGGAAGGGCAAAAAGTTTTGATCACATTGGGTTTATTGGATACTCCCGCCCGAGGGGAGCTGCCGATCGATTATTTGGCCAATCGTATTGACGGCAGGCGTTTGAATAACGCTTTGAATCAAGTGAAGGGAATGAGTCAAACGGTGAATAGCTGGGATCTTTTTTTCTTGAACAAGAACATCGATTTATTGCAAAATATTATAGATGCTAAAAACAGTACTATTAATTTAAATCCACAAGACAGGTATAAAGAAAGCCCTGGTAAAGAATCGAATCGAGACTTGCTAAAAGAAAAAGTGAAAACGGTTATTAAATCCCAGGTTTACAATAATCCCCAATATAACACACCTGAAGATAAAACACCTGAAGATAAAACACCTGAAGAGTTGGAAACGAAAGCTAAAGTTAAAACAGCAAGCGATGCTGCTGAATTAAAACAAAAGCTTTGTTTAAAAAAACTGAATGCAAAAGAAAAAAGAGAATGGAATAAAATAATGAAAAAAACGGCCGAGGAATATGGCGTTAAAGAGAAAAGCGTTTTAAAAGCGTATAGCGTTCTGATGAATCCAAAGTCAAAAGATAGCGCCATTGAAAAGATTTCCCAAGATGCCATCGATGTTTTGACCAAAAGCCAGGTTCGGTTTTCACTAAGCAAACCAGTAAAGGTTAATTGGAATACCGTCTTAAAAAAGACAAAAGCAGGTAAAAAACAGGCACAAAATCTTGTCGATCGTTTGGAAGAAAAGATTGAGGTGATGCAAAATGGTGTGGAGTATGGTGCTGAAATTGATGAAGATACGATTTATGCCATGATGTCTTCTATGTTTGGTCTTAAAGAAACAAAAGTGGACAACGAAATCAAGCAAGGTGTCGCAAATCATTGTGATTACAACGCATTGAACGAAAATATCCAAGTCGATGATATCGACACTTTTGCTTATACCCTTATAACCAATATTACAGAGGCAGCGGATGCCTATCAAAAGGAGCAGGATCTTAAAGGCAGTAAAAAAGACCGGTTAAATTACATTACGAATATCCTGGATGCAATGGAAACCGCCGCTGCCGGATAAATCCGCAAAGGATTGCACGGCCTGATAGATACTGGGGGAAGGTGGATGAATATCCGCTTTCCCCTTTTTTGTATCACAGCCCCCCCCAACACCTCGTCAAGATATTGCCCGCACCCACAAGGTTCAAAGAGGGGGGGTACCAGATGAACTGGGTGTAAGAGCGCGTGCTTTGAAGGGGCGGGCGCATCTTGTGCAACCTAGACCTTATGAAACGGGGGTAAACTTTTCTGGATGATCAGTATAATGGGTGTAATGGGGATTGTCCGTATCCAGGGTGATGCTGGTTAAAAAGACGCCATTGGTGCAACAGCCGCGAAGATCACGCTTTTCCTGGCACATTTTGGCAAAACCATCGTGGGATATTTTCCACACGTCCAATAGAACAAAAATGGCTTCTTGCACATCAATCGGTTCTGATCATGATTTGGCGTGGGTTTTGGCCGAGGACACCTCGTTGGCCTCTCTGATCAGTTTTTCTTGATCCAAGCTTTTTGATCGGGCGATATGGGTTTGGTCTGAGCGACAATTTGGTGTTGATGCGTACATTCGGCATCTTTGCTGCGGATCATTTTATGACAGGCAAATGTTTTTTGTATACTCGTTTTTTTTTGGGTAAAATATTTTATACTAGAATAGGGTGGTATGCATTAAAAAATCATAAATTCAAGTCCGACACTGGCCTGTTTCAAAAGTTTAATCAAGGGGACCTGACAGCATCGGGCTGATGGACCAATGGGGACAGCTGGACCTGATCATGTCCACAAAGAGGTGCTTGCTTCAATAAGGATATGGTCACGCAGACCCCAACACCGTTTATGTTCGGATGAATAGAAAACAGGCCGCCATGATCGTCAATGATTTTTTGCACAATGGCTAGACCCAACCCCATGCCCTGTTCTTTTGTGGTTTGATAGGGCTCGCACAAGACCAATGCTTTCTCCAGCGACAGGCCCACACCATTATCATGGATAGACAAAACAAACCAATCGGAATGGTGTTTTGTGACAACGTGGATGCAACCATCGTGACGCTTGGTTTCTTCTATGGATTCGATGGCATTTTTAAATACGTTATTCAAGACTTGTTCTATTTGTTGGGCATCACAGTATACCTGAATGGTCTGGGGCGTATATTCAAAAGAAATATTGGTATAAGCCTGTTGCAACAACACAATCATTTGCACCAAAATAACGTTCAAATCCGTATCCCCCAATTGGGGGGCAGGCAGGCGTGCAAAATCGGAAAATTCTGAAATCAGATTACCAATATGATGTACTTGACGAATGATGGTCTCTATACAGTCTTCGAAAATTTCCGGTTCTGTCTGGATTTCCTTGATGTATCGACGGCGCAAGCGTTCAGCCGACAAGCTGATGGGGGTTAATGGGTTTTTAACCTCATGGGCGATGCGACAAGCCACATCCGACCAGGCGCTTTTCTTTTGGGCAGAAATTAACGTACTGATGTCATCCATAGTGACCACCACCGTATCGGTCAGCACCAAGTATTGAATATGTAAACGAAAGGTGCGCATGTGGTTGCCTCTGATCAGTACAACGGGGTCGCTGTGAATAATGGTGGTGTTGCGCAAGGCTTGTTGAAACAAAGGATAAAATTCAGGGGCCAGTGTCATCAAGTTTTGTCCTTGCAAGGGGCTTACTTGGGGAAACAGTGTCTGAGCATAAGAATTTGCAAATAAAATGGCACCCGAGCGATCCAAACTCATAACCCCAGAGGAAATACCCTCTAGCACACTTTCGATAAATAAATTTCGATTGTGCAAATGGTTATTGGCCTTCTTTAGGGCCTCTCTCTTGGAACTAACCTCGGACGACATGCTGTTAAAGACTTGAACCAAATAGCGCAATTCAGTGGTGGCTGTTAGGTTTTTGGTTGGTATCAAGGGGGCTTGGCCTTGTCGGACTTGTTCAGAGGCTTGGATTAATGCACCGATGGGTCCAATGGTTTGTTGTGCAAAAGACAACCCCCCAATCATGGCGATCAGAATCAAGATGATCGTCAAAAAGATAAAAATGATCAGGACCGTAGAAATCCAAGATTTTCTGTGCTCTCGGTACTCTTGATAGGTGTGTGCCGCCGTATGGGTTTCCGAAACACGCTCTAGGATCGTGGGGTTTGTGGTGCGACAGATGACCACAAAGGTATGGCTATAGGGAGGATCCAGGGGGGAAATTTCTAACAGATGTTTAAAATCTTGGGTACAGCGAATATATCCCCCGTATTGTTCAGCATTCCGAATGTCATTGTGCGTCAGGCGCAACGTGGTCAGCCAATGGCCATCGGTGGACAGCGCTTTGGGGGCGATGGTAACGACAGAGCTTTGATTGGATAGGGTGCTCAGAGAGCAGGAAAAAATCATGGAATGAATACCTTGCATGGCCTCTGCTCGATTCAAGATGGTCAACCATTTTGTGTTGATCAGCAGGCTGTCCTGGCCAATAGATTCGTGGTCTAAGGAATTTGGGTACGGAAATGACTGAGAAGATGCCTGGTTCAATTCATTGATTAGGGTTCGGCTTTGAAATTCAATCAATTGTTTTTGTTCTTGCAAATAGTGTTGAGAAATGGCATCTGAACCGTTGATGGCTGTTTGTACCAAGCGATTAAACCAAGTGTGCATCCCAATATGTAAAAAGAAAACAGAAAAAGATGCCACAACAAAACACGGCAGGATCACAAACAGAGCAAAGGCTCTGGCCATTTTGATTTGAAAACTGGATGTTCTGTCCACGGTTGTGCGTGCCGGCCATAATGTACGCAATTTTTTGATGATCCACGCCATTAATCCCATACAACATATGATTAATGCCGCCAAACTCAGGCTGCGGACAGTGAAAAACCCATCCAACATTACGAGGCCGCCAGCGCTTTATCCTGTTCCTGGGCAGATAGGCCTTCCAAATCCGATTCTATGGCCTGATCATAAAATCGACTGATGTGGTCCAGGATGGCGGTGGGCTCAGATTCTTGAAAAACGTGCATGCGAAACTCTGATGCGCCAGGCAGACCTTTGCTGTACCATGACAAATGTTTGCGTGCAATCAGCAGGCCTTGTTGGGTGCCGTAATACATTAAAAGATTTTGAAAATGATCGGATGTGATGGCTTTTTGTTCTGACAACGAAGGAGGTGCCTTGTGTTGTCCTGTGTCTAGAAAATGTCTAATTTGTCCTAATAACCATGGTTTTCCGTAACTGCCTCGCCCAATCATAATGCCTGCTGCGCGCGCAATCACTCTGGCGGCATCTTCTGGTGTTGCAATATCCCCATTGGCAATAATGGGAAAATCCACAGTATCTTGTAATGCGCCAATAAAATCCCAATCGGCCCTTCCAGAAAACAGTTGGGTGCGCGTACGCCCATGAATGGTGACATAAGCCAAGCCTTCTTCTTGGGCAATGTGCACCATGTCTTTGGCGTTTTGGTGCTGATCATCCCAGCCTTTGCGTATTTTCACCGTAACCGGAACGGGAACAGCCTTAACGATGGCTCTGAAAATTTTCGCAGCCAATGGTAAATCTTTCATCAAGGCGGAACCTGCATAGCTGTTAATGGCGATTTTTTTGACAGGACATCCCATATTAATGTCAATCAAGCATGCCCCCTTGTCCACGCTGAGGCGGGCGGCTTCGGCCATAATGTCTGGGTCATTACCAGCCAATTGTACAGCAATATTTTCCCCTTCTTGGCAATGACGCAGCATGGTTTTTTTGATTTGTCTGACCATAGATTGGCTGGCAATCATTTCCGATACGACCATGCTGGGGGCACTGTATTTTTGCACCAGTTGGCGAAACACCCAATCCGTAACGCCTGCCATGGGGGCCAACATGATAATGGGCTGGGGGAGGGATGCCAAAATGCCAGTTAATGGGGGCCGCATAAAACAGACCAAATTAAAATTCTATATTCCTCTATTAAAAAGGCTATTTCATTATTTGGCAAGAAAGGACAATCAGGAAATCTGTTGAAAAAGGCTAACAATCAGTCCGTGATTTTGATATTCTGTTGATTCCTTCATCAAAAAAGACAGAATCTATGACAGACTTTTTGAATCATTTTGCACAATGCATTCCGTCTTCTCCTACCCTTGCTATGTCTGAACAAGCCAATCAGTTGGCCAAACAGGGTATAGAGGTCATTAATCTCAGTGTCGGCGAACCCGATTTACCCGTTCCTGAATGGGTGCGTAAAGCCGCCACAGATGCCATTGTCCGTGGCGAACATGTGTATACGCCCATTGCGGGATTGCCCGAATTAAGGCAGGCCGTGGTGGATAAATTGGCCAGAGAAAACCATCTGTCGGGATATCAGCCCAGCCAGGTCATTGTGGGTAATGGGGCAAAGCAAGTATTGTTTAATGCGTGTATGGTGCTATTTCAAAAAGGTGACGAGGTCATGGTGCCCGCCCCCTATTGGGTGTCATACCCCACCATGGTGGAAATGTCTGGTGCCACACCCGTTATTGTGGCGTGTCCAGAGAATGATGGGTTTAAGCTGTCGGCTGAACGATTGCGTGCCAATATCGGGCCCAAAACTAGAGGGGTTTTCTTAAATTCCCCCAGTAACCCCACCGGGGCAGTGTACACTCCCGAAGAATGGAGTGATTTGGCTGATGTGTTGCTGGACCATCCTGAAATTTTCATTATTTGTGATGACATTTACGAACATTTGGTCTATGCGCCCCATCGGTTTACGACTCTGTTGCAAATAAATCCGGCCTTAAAAGAGCGCACCCTGATGGTCAATGGATTATCCAAATCTTTTTCCATGACGGGATGGCGTGTGGGGTATGGTGTGGGGCCTGCAGCCATTATTTCGGGTATGACGCGGTTGCAATCCCACAGTACCTCTGGGGCCAGTTGCATTGCCCAATGGGCAGCCATACAGGCCCTGAACGATCCACAATCCCAAGGGTTTTTACAACAGCGAATAGACATTTTTGAAAAAAGACGGGATATTCTGGTCCAAGGATTGCAAGACATCATGCCCGTACAATCCCCTGCTGGAGCGTTTTATGTATATGCCAATGTTTCGGATTTGATGAAACAAAGTGGTGTGCAATCGGATTTGGATTTGGGACAAGCCATGTTAAAACAAGCCCACGTCAGCGGCGTTCCAGGAACGGAATTTGGGTTGGCAGGATACATGCGTTTCTCCTATGCTACCAGTGAAGATCGACTGTATCGGGCCACAGAGCGTTTGCAAAACTGGGTCAGGTCCGCCTCTTATGAATGAAAAAAGTCGTTCTGGGGGCCAAAATCCCCCAGCTCTTGTTGTTCAGCCGCCAGCGCAGTCCTGTGGCGTTCGTATTCGCAAACCAACTTTTTTTCCAAGCCTTTTTGACAGATGGGGCATACATAGGGGGTAGAATGCAGAGGGATATACTGGTTTTCAATGCCATGCTGTTGCCCCCGAAACGAGCAGCCCATTTGACAAGCAGACAGCACCAAAGTCATCAGCATAATCCGCCCCCTTGAACACAGGGTTTTTAGAGAAACACCCTGGCGCATGGGATTAAAACAGCTCTGCAGGATCGGCGCTTTTTAATTGTCGTACGGCCAACAGTCCCGCCACCGCACACATGGTAAAAATCAGAAACCAGACGGAAACAATGGTATCAAGGGGTAAAAGCATGGGTAATTTTGTCACTGATTCCGTGATATAATACAATCCTCTGGCCGCCAAAACACCTGGTATAAATCCCAAAATAGCCAGCCACAGGGCCGATGAAATCACAACAAAACCAAGGTATCGTTGCGAATACCCCATGGCCCGCAAGGTCGCGTATTCGGCAATGCGGTTTTTAACATCGGTGAATAGAATTTGATAGACAATGACCATGCCAACAATCAAGCCAATGGCAACCCCCATACCAAAGGTAAAGCCAATGGATGTGCGTTTTCTCCAATAGTTTTCTTCATGTTCGATCAATTGATCGGCGCGTAAAATGCGAATCATCGCAGAGCTGAGCTGGGTTAATTCTTTTTGTGTTTGAGCAATATCAGCGCCCTTTTTCACGCTTAACACCCCGATATGAGCAATGGTCTTAGAGGTGTTGGGAAATAAGTTGTAAAAAGTGGAGTGGCTGACAATGCCGTTGCCCGTTGCCGCAAAAGACGCCCCCATCTGAAAGGTGCCGATGGCTCTGGCATGAACGTTGTTGATTTCCACGTCTAATACGCCATTTTTATTCAATAAATCAGAAACAGGGCCGAATTCGGGTTTGGATAATGCGTCAAAAATCAGGGTGTTTCTCATGTTTAACAGGCCAACAGATGGCAGTTGTTCTATTCCCCTGATCACAGAGTCTTTGGGATCAATACCGATCACCAGAATCGTACACAGTTCGTCGGTCAAGGGATTTTTCCATTTACCAGGACATAATAATACAGAGGAAAATGAGGCCACATTGGGGTGTCCATACAATCGTGCCAAATGTGTTTTTTCAAAGGGTAGTCCTTGCCATATGGCATTGCTTTGATTGTGCATGACAAACAAATCCCCTTTGAGGTTGCGGGGCAAGTTGGCGGCGCTGCGGAACAGGGAATCTCGGAATCCCAATTGCATAAAAACCAGAACGCAGGCAAACATAACACCGAACAAGGCCGTCAGCGTTTTTGAACGCTCGTAACGCAACTGGCGATACGCCAATCGGCATGCAAAGTAAAATGACATAGACTCTGGAATTGCGCTTGGGATAAAAAACCTGTTTTAAGGCTTTTTTCCTTAAAAAACCGATGCTTTCAGTGTAAGGGCAAATGAATGCTTTGTCCATCTGAAAAGGGCGCTAGCCAAACTTTTTAAAATGTGATAAATAGTAGGGACATCTAAACATAATGAATGATCAAAATGAGTTCTGTTCAAAGTACATCCGAGCGCGTCAAAAAAATCGTAATAGAAAATTTGCGTGTTTCAGAAGAGAAAGTGGTGGATGAGGCCCGATTTGCAGAGGATTTAGAGGCGGACAGCCTGGATATCGTAGAACTGATTATGGCATTGGAAGAGGAATTCAAATGCGAAATCCCCGATTCAGAGGCTGAAAAAATTCGTACCGTTGGGGATGCCATCAACCATTTACAGGCGCACGTTGATCGCACATCGGCGCATTCAAACACAGCAGTATAATGACAAATCACGTTCACATTCCTCAAGACTCTTTGTCCTTGCCTTCCCTTGGAATGCTTGAAAGTTCACTTCTCCCTGCACGTCGCCGCATTGTGGTCACGGGTATGGGGTTGGTGACACCTTTAGGATGTGGCGTAAACCCAGTTTGGAACCAGATTGTTTCTGGACAAAGCGGCATTCGTCCCATTACGCTGTATGATAAGAGAGAGCAATTTAAGTCTCAAATCGCGGGGGAGGTTCCAGAAGGGTCTTATCAGCTTTCAGAGTATTTGCAAAAAAACATACGCAAAATGGGTCGTTTTATTCGATGGGCCTTGGTGGCTGCAGGAGAAGCCCTGGCAGACGCCGGTTGGGATCCGCGTGAGAGTATGGAAAAAAGCATTCGCACGGGTGTGATTTTAGGTTCTGGCATTGGTGGATTGCCTGAAATCGAGGCAGAAGCAGATCGGTTTACGGCCGGTTCTCGCATCAGTCCATTTTTTGTACCATCGGCTTTGATTAACTTGTCTTCTGGGCATGTATCCATTGCCCATGGCATCCGCGGTCCCAATATTTCCGTGGTGACAGCCTGTTCTTCTGGATCCCATGCCATCGGCGAATCCATCAATGCGTTGCGCTGTGGTAAAGCAGATGTCATCGTCACAGGGGGGTGTGAAGCCGCCATCTGTCCGTTGGCCGTTGGTGGTTTTGATGCCATGCAGGCCCTATCCAGAGCGCGCAACGATTGTCCAGAACAAGCCTCTCGGCCTTGGGACAAGGATCGTGATGGGTTTGTCATTGGTGAGGGCGCAGGTGTATTGATTTTAGAAACACTAGAGCATGCACGCTCGAGAAATGCTAAAATTTACGGCGAAATTTTAGGTTACGGTTTGTCGGCCGATGCTTTTCACATGGCTTCACCTCCAGAAGGTGGCGACGGTGCATTTTCAGCCATCACCATGGCATTAAACGATGCCGGATGTCGTCCAGAAGATATTGGGTACATTAATGCTCATGCCACATCAACGCCGCCAGGAGATTTAGCAGAATTGCGTGCCATGGAGCGTATTTTCCCCAGTGGAACAAAAATTTCATCGACAAAATCAGCCATTGGTCATTTGTTGGGTGCTGCTGGCGCTGTGGAGGCCATTTTTACGTTAAAGGCACTGCAGGATCAGATTTTACCGCCCACGTTAAACTTGCACAATCCAGAGTCTACGTTCATGCATTTGGTGGGACCAGAGGCAGAGTCGGTCAAAGATTTAAACTATGCGGTATCCAATTCCTTTGGATTTGGTGGCACAAACGCCAGCTTGGTCTTTTCCAGATTTTTGGATTAATCGGGCTTGAGGTCATGTTTTATGGCGCTGTAAAAAACACCGTGATCCGCGCCTGCTAACCGGGGGGCAAGGCAGGAAGCAGGAGTAAGGGGCGCAAATCCATGGCTTGCAAGTGGGCAAGGGGTATCTATTGAAACGCACGTGGTCCTCTTTGTGCGGTAACGTATCCGCAAACGACAGGCTTGTGCTATGAATTTTGAAAACCCAATTAATTTCGTGCGTATGGCAACAGACCTCATCCCCTGGAAAATTCCATGCATGTTCAATAATTCCTAAAAGTTTTTCTATTTCTGCGTCCAATCCTGTCCCTTCTTTGATCTCGCGAATCAGAGCATTTTCCGCAGATTCTTGACATTCGATATGCCCCCCAGGCAGATAATAAAAGGGAGTATTTAATTCATAATAATGGTTAGGGTGCGCTCTTGGATCATAGGCGAGCAATATGATCTTGATCCACGATGACGCCTCTGCTGACCACATGAATGCCCTTCTTATTGATATGCCACCTCCCTCAATCAAGGTCCCTTGGTGACAGAGGAGCTTCCAATCACCCTTGTGCTTTCGCCAAATCGTTGATCTTCTTGTGACTCTTATTTTGTCTTGGATAAGGATGTATGTAATCAAATCATTATCCGGTGTAATTGTGGTTAGCTTAAACTCTTTTGCTTCCCAAATATCTTGATAATCTGGGTTGTGATACCGCTCG
>VGCF01000025.1 GCA_016870135.1 Alphaproteobacteria bacterium | reverse complement strand
TCCAACCGGGAAAAACAGGGGTGTGCTGACACCCGTTGCGCCTTACCACAAGCCCTTTTTGTTGAGAAGAGAAAATCCATGAAATGTGAGTTTTGTGGCACATAATCTTAACAAATAATGAAAAAGTTGATTCTGTAATGCTGGGCGTGTTATTCAATAAACATACAGTAAAGAAAAAGGCCTTATGGAAAAAGCAAAACGATCCTTTTTTAAACGCTGGTGGACCATGGGCCAAACCCCCGAAGTCAAACACAGACCGATGTCCTCTGCGTACACCATGGGGGATGCCTTTGATTACGATCAGGGTTGGGACTGTCCACTGTTGTCATCGGGGTATGATAAAAATGCTGTGGTGTATCGCTGTATTACATTAATCGCACGCAACATTGCCTCTGTTCCATTGATGTTGTATGACGGCCATCAACGCATCGTGGAACACCCGGTCTTAGAGATGTTGAACAAGCCCAATGCCATGCAAAATTACACCTCTTTTTGCGAAGGGCTGGTCACTTATTTGTTGCTGTCAGGAAACAGCTTTATACAAGCCGTTGCCGATCATGACGCGCCGCATGCCTTGTCGGAACTGCATTTGTTGCGCCCCACTCGTATGCATGTGGTGCCAGGCCCAGATGGACGTGTAAAGGGGTATGAGTATCGATTGGGCAATCAAAAATACACCATTGATGTCAATGTTGATACGGGCGAAAGCGCCATTTTACACATGAAATTATTTAATCCGTTGGATGATTATTTGGGCGCCAGCCCCATCAGGTCTGCCAAATCCATGATTGATTTACAAAATGTTATTGTGTTTCATAACTTGACGTTATTGCACAATGCGGGATGTCCATCGGGCGCCTTGATGCTGAAAGGCAACCCCATGCTGACGGCTGATCAAGAAAAACAGTTGCGTGATCAGGTGCACACCATGAAATCTCGCGCTGGTGCAGGAAAAATGCTGGTGCTCAATGGGGACTTTGAATGGAAAGAAATGGGGTTGCGTCCCAAAGATATGGATTTTAACGAGGGCCGTACCATGGCGGCGAGAGAAATTGCCCAAGTATTTGGCGTTCCCCCCATGTGCATCGGCATACTGGGTGATTCAACCTATTCCAACTATCAAGAAGCCCGATTGCATTTATGGGAAGACACCTGTTTACCCCTGTTTGATATGATTTTATCCCATTTCAATCAATGGTTATTGCCCTATTATGGATCCCACTTAACCTTGTCCTATAGCAAGGATGATATTCATGCTTTGATTCCTAGACGAGAAAAAATGTGGGAAAAAGTGTGTAAAATTAACTGTTTAACCATCAATGAACGCAGAGAAATGTTGGGGTATGGCCCCATACAGGGTGGTGATACCTTTGGTGTGCATGATCCGATGCTCAACGATGCTTAATCCCACACACCCCGTTCCTTTGACCACAACGTCAAGGACTGTTTTTTAACACAGGAGATGTCCAGAATGAGTCCATTTGAAATGAAAACCGTTCACACATTGCCCATTCATCGCATCAAGACATTGGATGATGTGGGTGCTTTTTTCGGGTATGCCAGTACGTTTGGCAATACAGATAAGGCCAATGATGTGATTGTCAAAGGCGCCTTTTCCCAGAGTTTGGATTCTTGGAAAACACAGCACAAAGGGTTTCCGAATATATACGATGAGCACAACCGGTATCACTGTTTGGGCATATGCAAAGCCTTGGAAGAAGATGACGTCGGGTTGTCTATGCATGGCCTGTTGTTCACCCAACACATTGAAAAAGCCAGAGAAGTTCATCAATTATGGCAATCTGGCTTGAAACACAGCCTTTCCATCGGCTTTTATGTTCAAAAATCATCCATGGCCCATGGGGTGCGTTATATCGAAAAGATTAATTTACTGGAAATTTCCATTGTGACAAACCCTTGCAATGCACAAGCACAAATTCACACGTTTAAACGCGATCACGACCCCACTGGACAGCAGGGTCATGATCGGGACAGTCAACAGCTGTTACAAGGCATTCGTCAACTGACCAAGCGTTTAACACCCTAAATCTTTCAAACCAAAACCTCGTAAACCCCCAGCGGGCAGAGCTTTGCCCACTCATTCATTCCTATAGGAGCCCATCATGTCTCATGAACAAACCCTGAACGCCATTACCGAATTAAACCAAGCCTTTGAAGCCTTTAAAAGCGCCAATGATGCTCGTTTAAACGCATTGGAAAAAAAGAAAACCGATCCCATCGCTGTGGATCAAGTCGACCGATTAAATACCTTGATGGATCAAATCAGCGCGAAATTGAATCCCACCACCAAGGCTACCCAACGTCCTTTTTTAGGCCAATCCAGCCACGGTGATGATCGAGAGTTAAAAGCCTTTAATCAGTACCTGTTAACGGGAAACAAATCGGGGCTGCCTGTGCCAGAAACCAAGTATTTGGATGGTACCAGCCCTGAAAAAGGTGGCGTTCTGATGCCCAATGCCATTTCTCAGCATATTGATGATGTGGTCAAAAATGTATGCCCTCTGATGAAATTGGCCCATGTGGTTATCCTGAACACAGGTACACGGTATCGTTTTCCAAGGTTTAAAGCCGATGGAGTAGGTGATTTCAAATTGAATGCCTATTTATCCGATGGCCATAAGCATTGGGGTGGGGTGTCTAATCCAACCGATGACAAAGAAGAGCTGCAAATAGAGATGGTCGACATTCCATTGCACACCATTAATTACAAGCACAAGATTGCTTGGGATGTGATGGAAAATCTGAACTTTGATTTAATTTCTTTTTTAAAAAAAGGGGTTTCAGAACATGTGGGCAGAGTATGCAATCATGCGTTTTTCTATGGTGATGGTGTCAAAAAACCCAAAGGTTTGTTGACAGAGCTCGTGGATCATGCCGAACAGTACAAAATACAAGTCATTAAAACAGGCGCAGAGAGCGCTTTTCTAGAGAACAAAGAGTACGACATATTGCTGGAACTGATGGGTTCTTTAAAATCGCGTTACAACACAGATGCCAGTTGGTTAATGTCCAGAGACGCCATGACATTATTTCGCGGCATCAAGGCGCCCACAGATCATCGGTATTTGTGGACCCCAAATCATAGTGTGGATGGTACATCGTCCTTTTTAGGATACCCCGTTACCCAATGCGATGAGTTTAAAGCCCTTAGTACCCAAGATGTTGGTGTGATTTTTGGAAACTTTAAACAGGGATACACCATTGTGCACCGCGAAGACATGTCTATGATTCGAGACGATATGACATCCAAACCCGATGTGGAATTCTTGATGCGTTATGGGTATGGCGGATCGGTTACCAACGGAGAAGCACTGAAAGCCTTGAAATTTTGCTCAGCGTGAATGGGCGTAAAGGACAGCGTTTAACAGCAACACAAGGAACAACACCATGACCATGGACAGATACAACGATCAAGACCTATTGCCAAGACATTCTGTGGTGCAAAAGAGTGTACTGAAATTGTTTGATGATGCTGAAATTATCAATCATTTGCGCGTACAGAGCCGGGATCTTTCAACAGATCAAATCAAATATTATATGGATGTGGCCACGCAATGGGTTCAAGATCAGCTGGGCAAAACACTGTTGACCATGACCAGAGAAACGGTCGTTTACAACAATCGATTTGTCTTGCCCTATGGGCCTGTCCTGTGGAATGCATCCAGACAGAACAAAGACGTGATTACAAAAGTGATTTACGGCAAAAAAGAGTTAGAGCCCCATGAATACAAGGTCCGCATGGTTGGGGACAGCGTGGAAATCCAAGTCCCGTTTAGTTGGAAAGAAAGGGCGTTAACGGTGCAATATGTGGCGGGGTATGGGGATGCGGGGTCTGTGCCCACCCCCTTGAAGCATGCCGTCATGGGGACCATCGAATACCTGTATAACAATAATGGCAATCTAGAAGCTCTGGAATCCGCCACAGCACCATGGTTACAAGGGGGTCGGACCTATCGTCTATTTTAAGGCCCTTTTCCCTATTTCACTGGCCCCAAAACATTGCTCTCTTCCCCACAGCATAGGAGGTATTATGTCCCCATCGCCCATGATCAAATTGAATGTTCCTATAGAGTTTTTTGAAAAAATCTACTCGGAAGATGAAAGAGGAGGGCGCATCATTGCTTGGAAATCCTTGGGGCAAGGGTGGGGGAATCTGAATTACGCACGTGCACGATATCCCTTGGTTTTTGAAAATCAGCGCCATTACCGTGGCGCCGTTTATGATGTGATTGTCAGGGACAACCCCATGGTGAATCAAGCCGATAAAATCGTTTATAATCATCAAGATTTATTCTATTTGTATTCGCCACAACTGCACAGCAAAGGATTGTTAAAAATCAGATTGTTCGCATGGGAAAAACAAACAGAACGGGAAATAAAAAAATCATGAGTCATTTTATCGATAAAGAAGAAGATTGGTTTACAGAATGGTTCCAGTACATGGTGAAAACCATGGCATCATCCCCAGAACCAGAGCGCTCTGCTTTTCAGGAATTAGGGAACAATGATTCCGCCACAGATGGTGCACCACCCATTTACTGTACGACAAATTTGTATCAAAACGAGCACTTTCCATTATTGTACATTCAAAAAAACCCAGGTGTATTTCGCAATCAAAAGTTATTGTTACGTGTGGATATGGTGTTACGCAGCGTATACGAGGGCGCCTATGAAGAATCGCGCTGTCTGATGAAGCTGCGCAAAACCATGAATCAGGTCTATTCCTGCAGTAAAACCAAGACTCAAACTTATTTTGAAACGAAAAACTTTTCTTATAAAATAACCGATAAAAAAGTCCGCGAAGTCCTGGTATCCTATGACGCAGTCATTTTGTGTAATGTCCCTGGGAAGGAGGGGGATAATCCGGTGTTACAGGGTGACGCACTGGCAACAAACCCATTGGAAATCAATACACAGCGCGCCCAACAACCACAGCGCGCCCAACAACCCTTGGTACTGCTGGCGGAAACCCATTTAAAGCTGTTTTTACAAAACCCGGATCCATGGGGCGAAAAACGTGGTGCCCGATCCATTTTACCCCCCAGCACTGCACGATATTGCAAGCAAACCCTGTGTACCGTACCGCCATCAGGGGAATATTTTTATACCGCCAAAACGGGTAAAAAGGAAACATATGCTCTCAATAACGAGGTCAACGCACAACCCAAATACCACGGGGTCATTCAATGCCAAGATCATTCACCGCCAGCATTTTCAAAACTGGTTCCCGATCAAGAGGTTTGGTTGTACAGCGCCATCCCCATGAGAGAGGAAATATGGGCCAACCAGCCCCTAAAAACCCGCTATTTTCCCGTACCCAACAGCATTATTTTCCATGATGAACAGGAACAAGAGACCCCCCTGAACAACACCGTATGGAACGCCAATGATCAAACCATAACCTATGAACGTAACGGTGTGATTACCTATACCCCCATCATGCACATGAGGGTTCAAAAATTGACCCTGTCGTGTAAAGAATCTGAATCCATTGGCCCTTGGAGTTTGGAATTACGAGAAATCTAGGCCCACAGATGGCGACATGAGTCATGATCAGACCTGTCCGGACCACAGTCCGGATCCCAAGGATGCATGAACGCCTTTTAAACCGCTGCTTTTTTCGACGCACGATCCAATCCAAACTCGTGATGCACCAAATATAATGTGCACGGGATAATAATGATGATGCCTGTAATGTCTGAACCCGTAGGCCATTTTTGAAAAACCAACACGCTGAGCACAGAGGAAAAAATGAACTCAATGTATCGTAAGGGCTGTAACGAGGAAACCTCGCAATACGACAAGGATTTTAAAATGCATCCCAACAAACAATTACCCCCTAAGCCCAAAAGGGCCAATAACCCTAATTCTGGCATGGACGGTGTTTTCCAGTAATACAGAGCAAAGGGCAGTGTCCACAGGGTCGTCCACAGCGCAGAGTAAAACATCAAGGGTTGGATGCCTTCGTTTAAAATCAGTAAACGTTTGTTCACAATATCCAAGACCGCAAAAAGCAGCGTGGCCAAAATGGCTAGACCCGCCATGATATTGACACTGCCTGACAATGTAAATTGAGCGCTGACCATAATGCCGATAAATCCCATGCCTGTGGCCAAAAGGCGTTGCCAACCTAAACGTTCCTTTAAAAAAATACCCGCCAACAGGGTGATAAAAATGGGCGTTGTAAAACCGATAGTGGTCACTGTGGGTAAGGGCAAGGAAATCACACTAAACCCCCAAGGAATCATGGCCAAGGCAAATAATCCACCACGTACACCGTGCACCCAAAAATGCTTGGTGATGTATTTTTTTGGATTGATCAGGATAAAGGGCAAAAAGAACAATGCCGTAAATAAAAATCGAAAAAACAATACGTTAAAGCCCGGCAAGTCTGTGCCCGATAATTTACAGGCCAAATCATTGAATGCGCCGATTAGACAGGCTAATAAGCTCCATAAAACGCCTCGTTGATAGTGATTGGACATAAAAAAGAATGATATAAAAAATATAATTATACCCGTTTATTGACAAAGAGTAAATTTTTTAAAAACAGCCTGTTGTATGTATAGACACGATAAAACCCATCAGGAGGACACAAAAATGATTCAATTTTTTTGGGATACATCGGATCAAACCCACCTGGACCCCCTAAGTGCTGTTCTGAATCATGCTGAGGGCAAGCCCGCAACGTTGACCATTACAGTACGCTCTCATCAGGTCCCTGAATCACAACGATTGCGTGGACAGTGGGGAAGGTTAATGTATGCACAACCCCACGCAGATTCCCAATCTGATCCCAATGTCCCACAGCCTGAGCAAGAAAGGGCAGAGACCACGCATCTGTTGTTTTATGGAAAAACCGTGGGCTTTACAGAAAAACATGGACACATTGATATTCATTTGATGTCTGAAAAGGCCCCCTTTAAAAGCCAATGGCCAGACGTACGCAACGCCATCAAGGCCAAAAACCAGCATCATGAATTGTGGCCAGAAGATGACCCCGAAAACATGTTGTGTTCTGTGCCCTATGCCTGGTATTGGGATCGTTGTACCGGAGCATTAGGCCTAAGCCATGCCATTGATGGCCATAAAACCTGGGATTTATCCGATTATTATGATCCCAAATATTATGTGATTCAAAAAAACGAGCCCGTGTCCCAGATTAACGTTCAAATATCCGCCCTGTGGGATCAATCCATTTTGGATTATGTGGATGTGGCCCCAGACATTGCCAAACAATTTCGTAACAGAGTCATTGGAACATTAACCGATCGGGCCTTGGAATCGGCTTGGCCAGAAACAGGACGGTTTTTTTCTTCAGGATATTTTGTGGCCCACAGTGCGCTGATGAAAAAGCCATCCAGCACACACCATCCCAATGCCATTGTATTTTCACCCCAGGCCACCCAGGAAGACAGCGCTGGTCCACCCTCACAATGGGTTGCAGAAACCCATTTTTATGATGCGAAATTGGTCATGGGGTATTTTTATCGTCAAAAACGCAAAGAACAGGTGACGTATACCTTAACCGCAGATTTACCCCACCATCAACACGGTCGAGCGTATGATTTGGACATCGCGTTGCCCCCCTTTGTTCGATACGATGATTTGCCTTTGTGGAATCCTGGAATGACCTATGAACAGGGCGAAGAAGTGCAACACCAAGGCCGCGTGTATCGGTTTTATGGGGATGGGGGCCAAAACATGAGCCAAGGTGGGGTTCAAGATATGGTTCAAGATATGGGGCAATACAAACATCTGTCGCGTAATGGGTTTGATCCGTCACAGCAACAGTGGCAGGAAATTCCAGAAAAAAGTAAATGGTTGCTGCCGGCCGTATCGGATTCATTTTTTAACCTGACTCTGGGGAAAGAATTGTTCCAATATACCCTGCATCGGGCCAAAACAGCCTTGATTTGGGGGACACGCTGTATGGAAATACAGCTTAGAGGCACCTTGAAAGCGTTTCACGCCATCACCTTGAACGACTGTTTTTCATGGGGTGAAACAAACGGTTCCGATAAAAAGATAATCGGCAAAGTGGTGGATTACACCCTGAATATGGATGGTGCCCACCATCAGGCGTACATTCAGATCAAAGGGGCATTTTTTATGCCGTTTAACGACGCGCCAGCCCCAGCCATTAATGACGAAAAAATCATTGTTATGGATGGGTTACAGTGTCTGTGGCCTGAAAACAATCCGCCTGCAGATATCTTGTCCCAGAAAATAAAGGACAAGGTGTGTAAAAAAATCGATGTGTTTAATCCCATAGAAGACCAATTACAGCATTTAGAAAGCCTGCAGGAAAAAATGTGGACCGATGATTGGAATACCAACAGTGTACACGCCAAGGAAACACGCATTCGTTTGCATTTTCACAGTTTACGTACCAGTCAATGTCTGGAACACACCATCCCCGTCACCATATGCACCCCTTACAACCCTGAACACGACGAATAAAGAGGCATCAGAACACCATTCTCCCCCTATGGATTGGAGCACCATTATGAACAAAAAATCCATCATCCGATGGCGCCATCACAGACCGTTGCCCATGTATGGCTTTGCCCCTGATATGACGCAACACAACCCAGTAGGCGATGCAGATTTGCACATACAGGGCGTGTCTCAGCCATTATATTTCAAAGATATGGCCTCTGTTTTTCCAGAAAAAGTCGTCTTTGATCTGACCCTGTCTGTGGCCATGGTGGAACATAACACCACGGTTTCTGTCATCGGCGATCAAGGAAACGACCAAAGCATCATTGAACATATTTACCACGCTCGTCCAGCCGTTCAGTCCATATCCTGGTCAAAACCGTTCAATGTTCATTGTATACATCAAGGCACCATCCGTCCCCATGATCCGTCCTGGACCATTGCTATACCCTATGATGCCTATCAGTTTGACACGCTGGAAGATGGCGAAACATCCGTGCAGGATAATCAATATTATGCCTATGGCGGACTATGGGATTCCGTTGCCCCCATGGATACGATTGCGCGTGCTGAGGCACGGTTTTCTTTGGATTCTGAGGACGTTGAGATCATAACCCAAGACACCTTTGGTCAGGCTGTTCGGCGTGGAGGCGTTCAGATCAATCTGTGCACAACGCGGACCAGTATATTGACCTTTGGGGCGTATAAAATGTATGCCCAGCAGCCAGAGTCAAACAACGGTTTAAATGACGCGGCTGAACCGTATATTCAACAGTACCGATCCATACATTACGACATGATGGGTCAAACCACCATGCGCCTGCATTTTATCCAAAACAACACCCCCTAAATCAGGGTTGATGGTTTAATGTTTTGTATTTCATCCCAACACTCTTTTTTTTGAAATAGGAGCATACATATTATGCCTGATTATTCCCATACAGACAGCGGTGTTCTGCCAGAGACGATATGTCGCATTTTTCAAGAACATTTATACCGGTATTATCCCCACTATCGTGGAACATTGACCACCGAACAATGGCATCAACTGCGCCAATTGGCCATAACCATTACATCCAAAACAGACAGTGTCGCCCTATGGCAAGCGCTCGAATCTAATCCTTTGATGTTTATGTATTTTCGTTATCAAATAGAGCATATTCAGCAGGCATCTGCAAAACCTAGACCCAGAGGATTGCTGTTCAGTGTGTTCATTTTTATCATGGGGGCGGTGTGGTCTTGGGGGATTAATGAAATCGATCCGACACTGGTGTATATGGGGTCTTTTTTAGCCGGTTTTTTGGGGCCAATGGCACAAAAAAGCCTGGAAAAAATCAGGCGTCACCACCATTCAAAGGCCCAAGGTGCCAAGAAAAATCAGGAAAACAATGCTCAAACAGGAGGGTAAGACCACCATGTCCAAACACACAAAAAAGGAAACCAATAAGGAATCAACGAAAACGAAACGAGAACCTGTACACCACAGGGAAGGGGGGGGAAATCCCATGGTACAGTGGATCAAAGATTTAGAGATTATTTTTGAAAAAGCCATGCAGGAAGAAAAACTCAATATCGCCTTAAAGGCAAAAGAGCTGTTGGCGCGCAGCAAAGGTTGGATTGCAAGGGGAGTCGCATCAACTCCCCAATCTATTAAAAGCATAGATCAGTGGACATTGCAAGAGGTTCATGGGTTGATTGCTCAATTAGATGCTTATGGCAATTCAGGGGACGGTAATGAAGGCAATTCAGGGCGTGATCTTGATGGGGGAACACGCCCATGGCGCACAACAGAGCCTGAACCTGATCCAAAGGATCCCCATAGAGAAGGGCATGGCACACAGGCATTGGATTGGCAGGAAGACCCCGCACCATAACCACACCTGGTATCAGGGTTGACGTCGGATCCATTGTGGGAAAGTATAAAGAAAGCCTTCTTGTTTTTTGTCCCGATGTTTGACAGCGCCTTGATGCAAACCCTTTACCAACGTGGGTTTATTCATCAAACAACGCCCATAGAGGCACTGGATGCCGCCCTGAACGCTGGACCGATGACAGTGTATTATGGGTGCGATGCCACGGCATCCAGTTTACATGTGGGGAATTTACTGGGGTTGATGGTGATGCGTATGGTGCAAGATATGGGGCATCGTGCGGTGCTGTTGGTGGGTGGAGGAACCACAAAAATTGGGGATCCATCGGGAAGAAACACCACGCGCACATTGTTAACAGAGACAGAAATCAACAGCAACATTTCCGGCATTTTATCCTGTTATCATCGCGTTTTAAATTCCAATACCATGGTGGTGGTCAATAATGCGGATTGGCTGGATTCCTTGAGGTATACCTCTTTTTTAAGAGACATTGGTGTGCATTTTTCTGTGAATCGCCTGTTGAATTTTGACAGCGTAAAAAACCGATTACAGCGCGAAGAATCCCTCAGTTTTATCGAATTCAATTACATCCTGATGCAATCGTATGATTATTGGAAATTGTACAAAAACTATGGGTGTGCTCTGCAAATTGGTGGCGGCGATCAATGGGGTAATATTGTCAGCGGCGTGGATTTGGTTCGTCGTTTAGAGGGCGCCCACGTCCATGGATTAACCTGGCCATTATTGGAAACCAGTACCGGGGAAAAAATGGGGAAAACGGCCCAAGGTGCTGTATGGTTGGATCCAGCCCGATGCAGTGCCCATGATTATTGGCAATTTTGGCGTAATGTGGATGATCGCGATGTGGTGCGATTTTTGAAACTGTTTACCTTTTTGCCCCT